>JARFPZ010000484.1 GCA_029288035.1 Desulfosarcina sp. | reverse complement strand
CGCTGATATGGAAATTCAGATTATAGGATCCCGGGGTCATTTTATGGATTCCTACCGATTCCATATTTTGTACTCCCAGAATTTCCGGCGCAATGTTTTTCAGGTACTTCTCGATACGTTTTCGCAAACCGATCGCCGTCTTCCTTACGGTCCCGCAGCTCGCCCTTTTCATTTCAGCACCTTGTCACCAAGTTTCTTCAGCACTTTTTGAATATGATTTTTTAAGGCTTGGCCGGCTCGCTGCCCATCCCGTTTCCTTAAAGCATCCACCACTTCTCTGTGATCGATGAATTGGTCCAAGAGCTCCTGTTTGCTGAAAATTTGATAATGCCAGAATCTGGCCGAAACACCTTGCAGTTCATGAAGCACACCAATCAATTTAGGATTGTGGGTAGCCGCGTAGATGAGATTATGAAAATCGAATTCACATTGCATCAGCTCTTTCAGGTTTTCACAATCTTGTTCTTCTATATCGCTGACCTGCTTTAAAACTTTTCCGAGAGCTTCCAGTTCTTCCGCGGTAATTCTTTCGGCAGCCAGTTCTCCGGCCAATCCTTCAAGAACAGTTCGAATCTCAATGTTATGTTTGTAAATATTGATGTCGACAGGTGAGACGATGGTTCCGGATCGGGAGAACCGCTGGATGAGACCGTCTCGTTGCAGTTGTAGCAACACTTCCCGCATAGGCGTCCGCCCTAACCTATAATGGTCCATCAACGCCTTTTCGTTTAAAGGCGCCATCGGTTTGAGTTCGTGGGTGACGATCCGGTACCTGAGATCCCTGTAGGTTTCATCTTTCTTCGAGGTCATGGCAAGAATGACTCCCCCAAAAGGCACGCTGGTAGAACGCTGATAATATTCTAATTAAAAAATTGTGATATATCAGAATAAAAATTTTAGTATATTAATTTGACACCGCTGTCAAGTCTAAATTCAGAACTACCGATATGTCGTAAAATCGGATGCAACAGAAATTCAGGTCAGGAGCCCTGAAATACAGAACTACCGACGTGTCGTAAAATCGGATGATTTGACAATAATTTGAAGTTGAGATAATCACGTTTAAAAATCAGCGGCCACCACCAGAGCTGGGGGTATGAGGATGACCTTTATAAGGGACCGGGGCTACCTCTGCTGGTGGCCGCTGATTTTTAAACGTGATGGGAATATTGACCCAAACCACTTTACCATTAGCAAATGTTCGTGAATTCGTAATTAGAGTCTACACAAATCCGAAAAAGGGAGGGTCGCGTGCATGGCAAAAAAGATTGTTTGTTACTGCCAGGATTTAACGGAGTCGGATCTTATTCGGGCAATTGAGGAAGGGTATGACCACATCGAAATGCTGAAACGGTATACCGGCGCATTTATGGGGACCTGCCAGGGGAAAATGTGCGGCCTGAATGTTTTAAAGGTGTTCGCAGAAAAAAGTTGATCGAATACAGAATTATCCTGGAGCGGGGGGTGGCCCACCTGGTTGCCGCAAATTTAACCGAGGATGACCTGCGTGCAATGCGGCATCTGCATCACAAAACCCAGTCTGAAAAAACCGAAAATTTGGACAGGTTGACGGACTTGGACTCAGAATTTCATCTCATCATTCGCCGGGCAGCCCATAACCAGTTGCTGGAAAAGCAAATGGAGGTTGTCCAAATTAGATTTACCTGGCTGATGCGCGCCTATCATTACAAACCCCACCTTGTCATGATTAAGATTCCGGCCATTATCGAGGCAATGGAACAGCGCGATGCTGCCGTCCTGGAAAGGATGCTGGTGGAACATGTAGAGCACTTTGTAGACAGATTGCGGGAAGAAACGATGAAAAAGTATTGATTCATCGCTGAGCTTAATGACGAGATTGGATGTCAGACGGTTTGGATACCTGATAAACGAATCAGCCAGATGAGAATGACCATAACGAACATGAATATACCCACTGCATGATGTTGCAGAAAGGCAGGGAACTTCCCCGGCCACACGTAGAGGAGCATTAAAATCAATAGTGGTATCGAAAACAAATTGTAACCGACGGCAACGCCGGGTTTGAGTTGGCCTAAACTTATCAATGCTCGCGTCATGCCACAGCCAGGGCATTCAAGGCCGGTGATGACGTGAAAAGGGCATAGCGATAGTGACGGGAGGTAATTTATAAAATCAATCTCAAATAGATGCAAAATTACACCAGCAGAAGAAACAACGGCCAAAACAAGTATTACCGCAATTCTTAATATTTGATCGGCGGCATTATGATATCGGTGTGGGGGGTTACGAGAGTACATCATTTAATTTGTTGATCTCATTTTGATGGATACAGTCAACAACGATGGAAAATCCAAGAATGGTGACAATGACGCTCAATAATGGGAGTTTGTCAAATACATCCCGCTTCAATAAATGCTGGATTTCAACAATGGCCGCGCCCATCTTGTACTGGTAAAAGATATGATAAATCCCGCAGGTCAGAATCGTAAGAAGTAGCCAAGTCCAAAAGCTGAATGCCCGCCGATTCAGCAGGGCATTGCAAGCCTCCATTTGTCGATGGTTCCAGTAAAGATTAAAAATACCGCAGGTTAGAATCGTTAAAATAAGATAGAGGGGAATATTTATATGACTTTTAGGGGTTATCGGCTGGGCGGGAGGTTTTGCTCCGGATGGCACCATTTATGCCTCCTTTCTTCAACCTAAATTCAGAACTACTGATATGCCGTAAAATCGGATGCAACAGAAATTTCAGAAATCGCGTCAATAAAATGGATTAAATTTTAAAAACCTGAATCCAGTCATCAGCCCCAATTCCCGGCAATTCAAAATTATCCTGTTTATAAAAGTTGTTGACCACTTGGATCAGTTGCTCGACGGCAGAACCTTCGATCTCCATCGCCAGACGGTCAACGATATCCTTGGGGAAGCAGAAATAGTCCCCCGAAACAGCAACCTCATGGTATCGTCCATCCTTGACGACAAATTCAGCTCTGATCAAACCGCCGGTTGCCTTGTGAATCCGCTGGACCATTTCAAGCCCCGACCTGACTTTTACGACCCGTCCGTTGACGTGTTTACCCCTGCGATAAAGCCAATCATCACCCATCATCCCCAATTTCAAAGCCTGCATTTTATCTACCAACAGACTGTCTTTTCCTGACGGCGTCATAGGGCCCAACAGCTTCTCGAATTCCTCGGCCAGCATATGATTCAATCTATCTTCATCCCATTGATCGGCTTTGTCTTCACCGAGCTCCCTGCGAATCGTACTCAGATTTTCCTCGATGGTCTTTTTGACCTTATCCCGGAATTTTTCATCGGGAATTTTCAGCACCCTTGCCATGGTTTCATAATCGAAATCCAGAATAAGGTTGCCGACAAACACAATGCAGTCACCGATCTCCCCGGCACCGGTGCCCGAAATTTTACGGTTTTGGACGATCAGATCATTGATCGGTTTGTATTCCGCCAGGATTCCAATTCTACGGTGCACATCGATGACAGGTTGTAGAAATTTTTTATAAAAGGCATCGATTCTTTTAGGCCCAATGGGATTTTCGCGATTTAGAATCACATGAAAAAACAACTGGTTGCCGTCCAAGAAAACGGCCCCGCCACCGACTTCACGGCGAAATATCGGAATCTTGTGCAATTGACAATACTGCAGATCGACCTCTTGCTTTACATCCTGGTGATAACCGATACACACATAAGGGGTGGCCGGTGAGACAAGGCATAGCGCTTCTCTGCCCTGCAGAGCCAAGGAATGATAGATCAGCTGTGTTTCTTCCCAGGGGATCTTTCCTAAATTTAACAATTCCATGTTGATCATGACCCCTTGATTAATCCGCCTTAATGGATTTATCTAACAGAAAATTTCGCCACTAAGCCACCAAGACACGAAGTTTCTTTATAATAAACATCTATTTTTTGTGTCTTGGTGCCTTGGTGGCTATTCTTCCCGGTTTATCCGGATTCGGCAACTAAAATAGAAGAAATTGGTTGGCTGCAAGTATTTATTTGTCTAAGGCTTTTTGAACCAGCTGAACAATGTCCAATGCTTCGAACTTCAACTTATGACGCCTTGTATAAGTATTCATTGTGCGCACACATTGCTGGCAGGCGGTTACCACGGCTTGGGCCCCGGTTTCCATAGCCTCATCGATTTTGGCTTTGGCAATCTCGCCGGACAATTTATTGTCGATCATTTCCAGATTACCGCCGCCACCGCAGCACAGACAGTTCTCGCGGTTGTGAGCCATCTCGACCAGTTTAACGCCCGGAATGGCACGGATAATTTCCCGGGGGGCATCATATTCCTGACTGCCGCGCCCCAGATCGCAGGGATCGTGGTAAGTCACGGTCAGGTCAAGCTTTTTAAGCGGCAGCCGGCCAGCCGTGATTAATTGATTGATATGTTGCGTCACATGGTAAATCTCAACATCATGAGGATAGTGTTCGCGCCACATCTGATAACAGGAAGGGCAGGCAAAGACGACTTTGCGGGCACCTTTAGCCTTGACCGCTTGGATGTTGTGTTCAATATTATCTTTAAGATGATCGCGCAGCCCGGCACCCAACAAGGGAAACCCGCAGCACCACTCTTCTTCGGCCAACAGGGTAAAATCCACCGCGGCAGCATCCAGAACAGCAGATAGGGCCATGGGGATCTGCTGTGCCATCGGGAAATAGGCTGCTACACAGCCGGTGAAATACACCACTTCGGCCCGGTCTTTGACGTATCCATGGTCCGGCGGATGTCGCAGATCTTCGACCCAGTCTGCCCGCTCTTCATTATCTTCATCAAAAACATTGTGGCTGCCGGCCACGTTTTCCCGAATCATATCCACTTTTTTAGGATAGGCTGCTGAGTGCACCAGATCCTGGCGCAGCGACAGCCATAGATCGCGCAGTATAATTCCGGACGGACAGGTCTCCTGGCAACGACCGCAGAGCGTGCAGCGATACACCGTATCGCTGAATTGTTTCAACTGATCTTCCGTCAGAGCCTTTCTGCCGAAAAATCTGCGCCATATTCCCGAACGTGATCGCAGTATCTTACGAAGCTCTGCGAGCCGATAGGCACCCGACAACTGTCCATCTTTGGTAGCCGACACCGCTGGGCAAACATCCGCACACAAACAGCAGTTGGTGCAAGCCTCGAGCTGGAAAAGCTCTTTGATGCTGTAATCGTTTTGAGACATAGTTATTCCAGTGAAAGACTTCCTTTAGCATAGTCTTGGCAGCAATTTAATAATAAGCAAACCAATGCCTAATCTTTGGCATATTTCTCAATATCTGCCAACACCCACTTTTCGACGGCTTCCGGCCCGTGAATCAATTCGTTGATCTCTGCCATGTCGGCTGGTTTAATGACATACATCCAACCGGCACCGTAGCAGTCTTCATTGATGAGGGCGGTGTTGGATTCCAGCTCTTCGTTGCTTTCGATCAGCTCACCGTTGACCGGCGCAAACACTTTTCCCAGCCATTTACCGGACTCAACCTGGGCAAACTTCTTGCCTTTCTTAAGTTTCTTTCCTTCAAATGGAAGCTGTACGTACACAATTTCTCCGGCCATTTGTTGGGCAAAATCATCCATTCCCATCACCAGGTTATCGCCCTTCACGCGCACCCAGTAATGATTTTCTTCGTAATAAAGTTCGTCCGGCAGGTGGTAATCCTGGATTTCCATAAGCTTTCCTCCTTAATAAATTCAGAACCACTGACATGTCGTAAAATCTGATGCACCAAAAATGTCTGTGGTTGAGCCAACAATACTAGATTTCGGGCGAATCGTTCTGAATTTAATTTCTTATTTTTTATCGGTTCTGTGACCTAAACAAAGGTTATCGCG
>JARFPZ010000636.1 GCA_029288035.1 Desulfosarcina sp. | reverse complement strand
ATGTCAAAAAGAGAAAAAATACTGGTTGGTCTGTCGTTAGTGGCAGTTATTTACGGTATCTACATCTGGTTTCTGTCTTCACCGCAACAGGCAGCTACTGCATTTGGCGACAATGATCAGAAAGCCCTCAAGGCCTTTATTCTCAAAGTTGCTGAACAAACATCGAAGAGACTATCTAAAAGTCAAGCTTACGTTTTACGTAAAGCTGAAACCCAATGGAAACAAGATCCTTTAGTTCAGATCGAGCCCAAACCACCCGAGGAGGTTGAGGACCGTCAAGAACCTGTGTTGACATCCGAGGCGATTTACACCGGTTTTTTGCGGATGGGTGAAAAAAAATTGGCAATCATAAACGGGATGGAATATGAGGCCGGTGACATCCTGGAGCCGGACGGATTTATTATTCGAAGTATTTCTCCCAGCCGCGTTGTCATTGCTCCTGCGGGTAAAAAAAAGAAAACATTGACCCTTCCAATGGAAGAAACTGAATAGGAAAAATGGTAAATGGATAGTTATCGGAGTTTATCAAAATATGTCGGTCTTCTTTTTCTATTACTGTTAATTGCCTGGGCGGGAGGGTGTTCCCCTAAAAAGGAATTAAAAGATATCAAGGATCCTTTTTATGAACAATGGCGGATTAAGGCCGAAGAAGCAAAGGGCAATTCACCGGTGGATCCCCCACCGGTCGATGAAGAACCCTTTGAAATCGTTTCGCAAGATCCGGCTGAAAAAGAGTCACTTGACGTCCCGAGACCGCTTCCCAACCGCAAGCTCAGTCTTAAAATGAACAACATCGATGTGGCTGTCCTGCTGCGTGCCCTGGCCAGGGCTGCGGATCAGAACATCATTCTTAACGAAAAAGTAACCGGGACTATTAATATCAATATCCACGAGGCGCCCTGGGATGAAGTTTTTTTAAGTATCCTGCAAACCCATGGATTGAGCTATGCCTGGAAGGGTAACATCCTTCGCATCATGACCGCCGAAGACATGGATGCCGAGCTTCTATCCAGGGCCCGCAAACGAGAATTACGTCTCGTTCAACCTCCCTTAACCAGAATCGTGGCTGTCAAGTTTTCGGAGGCTGAAAAACTCAAATCCAATCTAGAACAATTTGTTTCACTTGACCGAAACGGTAACCCGACCGGATCGATCCTGGTGGATGAGCATACGAATTCACTGATTATTCAGGCCATCAAAAGCGATATGGACAGAATGCTGGCGGTGGTCAAAAAACTTGACCGCCCCACGCCCCAGGTACTGATCGAAGCCTATATCGTCGAGGCCAACAAAGATGTGGCCCGGGAGTTGGGCATCCAGTGGGGCGGCGCTTATAGGAACAAAAGCGGAGACAAAAGCCTCATTGTCGGAGGGAACCAGTTTGATACCGGAACCGGCGATATCGGCCAGCCGGTCGATGTTACTGCGGGGTCGGTAGTTGATCTTCCGGCCGCCGCCATCGGTAGTTTTAACCCCTCTACCCTCGGACTGATCTATTCGAAGATGGGGGATTTTCTTTTATCCGTGCAACTCTCGGCCCTGCAGGATCAGGGAAAGCTTCACATTCTCTCGAGTCCTTCCATTACCACCCAGGACAATAAAATGGCATTTATCGAGAGCGGTCAGGAGGTTCCCTATCAATCGGTGGAAGACGGAGAGGTGAACGTCGAGTATAAGGATGCAGTGCTAAGGTTGGAAGTTATCCCCAGCGTCATTGACGGTAACACCCTTAAATTGGATATAAAAGTAAACAAAGACGAGCCTGACTTTAGCAGAACCGTGCTCGGCAATCCCACGATTATCACCAAACAAGCCCAAACCAATGTCATTCAAAATGACGGCCAGACCATCGTTATCGGCGGTTTGAGCAAAGAATCAGCCAGCCGTGGAAACACCGGCACGCCTTTTCTGGAGGATATTCCCGGGCTGGGATATCTGTTTAAACGCAAAAGCAGCGCCGATCAAATGGAAGAATTGCTCATTTTCATTACGCCGCATATTTTGAAACCCAAATCAGCAGGGGGTAAGCTTTAAAACTAAAACAAGACCAATGGATTACTTCAGTATTCTTGACTTAAATAAAGAGCCTTTCTCAAACTCTCCGGATCCCGAATTTTTTTTTCATTCCCGGCAGCACCTGGATTGTCTGCAAAAATTGGAGCTCTCATTGCTGCTTCGTCGGGGGCTGAATGTTATCATCGGTGACGTCGGCACGGGAAAGACGACCCTTTGTCGGCAGCTTATTCGCCGATTTGGCCAGAAAGAGGAAGCGGAGACTCATCTCATCCTTGATCCATATTTCCGGAACGCTTCCGAATTTCTGACGACGGTGGCCCATTTGCTGACAGGCAAAAAGCCACCGGCCAAGGGACACGAATGGCAGATCAAGGAGTTTATTAAACAGTATTTGTTTCGTGCAGGCGTTGACCAGGGTAAAAACATCGTTCTCATAATAGATGAGGGGCAGAAAATCCCGCCGTTTTGTTTGGAGATTCTGCGGGAATTTCTGAATTATGAAACCAATGAATACAAATTGCTACAGATTGTCATCTTTGCTCAACGTGAGTTTGAAAAAACAGTTCGAAAATATCCCAATTTCACTGACCGCATCAATCTCTATCACCTGCTGAAACCCTTGAGTTTCTCCGATACCCGGCAGATGATTAAATTTAGGCTGGAGAAATCCAGCAACTCCTCCCAACAGCCGAATCTTTTTACCTGTGCGGCGTTATGGGCAATTTTTCGCATTAGCGGCGGATATCCTCGGAAAATAATTAATTTGTGCCACCAGAGTATCTTGTCCATGATTATCCAGAGCCGATCCAGGGCCAATTACTTCCTGGTGAAAAAGTGTGCCCGCCGGGTGTTTACGGAAGAATCACGTCACTGGAAAATCCCTATTGCCGTTACTGCAATGGGCGGGGCAGCTGCCGTCATCCTGCTGGTATTCCTACCACTGGAACGATTTGAATTAGGACCATCCCAAAAGGTCAGAGAGGTCAAAGCGGAATTGTTTTTAGATTCGAATCCTGTCATTAAGGATCCGATCCCTGACGCCGAAACATTGAGTCTCAATAACCGAGTTATTGCGAAGGATTATAACTCTCCAAACCCCATCGAACCCGATGCTGTTGCACCGATCCCGGAGCGGGTCGCAGAACCGGTAAAAACTGAAAGGATCGAAGAGCAGGCTCCGCTGGTGGTTTCGGTGGACACCGCGGTTGAAGATCCAAAAACTGATTTGGCAGTCGAGCCCGCCTATTCGGCTAATTTAGGCCGACTCACCCTGAAGCGCCGGGAAACTCTCTCGCGGATCATCCGGCAGGTTTACGGTGGATTTAATTCCAGCTATCTAAAATCGTTCATAATTGCCAACCCTGAAATAGAGAATCCGGATCGCGTAACCGTCGGCCAGATTATCTCACTGCCGGCGATTCCTACCGAAGTAGCGTTCGGTGAAAGGGACGTGTGGTGGCTCAAGGTTGACGAGAGGGATACGCTTGAGGCTGCTTTTAAGATCTTGAGAAACCTACCCGACGGATCTCCCCCCGTGCGGCTGATCCCTTACTGGACTCCTGCTGCCGGCTCCAGATTTGCAGTGGTTCTGGACAAACTTTTCAAAGACGAAAAATCGGCACGCATCCGGCAAGAGCAACTTCCTACAGAGTTGGCATCCGGATCAGCAATTTTTTCCGGGTGGGATAAAAAAACCGTTTTTTTTGCGGACCCATATTTTGGACGCACACCATGAAGCGAAGATAAGGGATAAACATTGAGGGTAAGAGAAAAATTAGGAGAAATTCTGGTCGCGGGTGGGCTGCTGTCCCAAAAACAGTTGGAAGAGGCGCTGCCCTTTCAAAAGAGGAGCCATTTGAAACTTGGACAGTTTCTGGTTCGTGAAGGAATCGTCAACGAAAGTCAGATTGTCGAGCTGGTATCCAACCAACTGCGCCTGGAGAAATACCGCCCGGAAAATTACAGCATCGATATGGACCTCATCAACCTTCTACCGGCAGACCTCGCCCATAAATACCAGGTGGCGCCGCTTCAGAAGAACGGTCTTTTGCTGAGTATTGCCATGGTAGACCCTCTGGATATCAATGCACTGGATGCCATTGAGTTGATGACAAATTGCGAGGTCGAAGCCATTATTTGTTCCGAGCAGCATTTGAATGATCTACTCAGCAGTCTTTACGGCACCTATGCCGGTATCGGCGGCGTGCTGGAAGACATGGAAGAAATGGAAGTCAATAAAAGCGCCGTGAAGGCCACGACCACGGAAGACGTGGAAGTCAGTTCTCTGCAAGGTATGGCGGAAGAAGCACCGGTTGTCCGGTTGGTGAACTCCATTTTATCCCAGGGTGTGCGGGAAGGCGCCAGCGATATCCACATCAGCCCGGAAAAAGAATCCGTGCAGGTTCGCTTCCGGGTAGACGGCAGACTTCATGAGGTGCCGGCGCCTCCTAAATCAATGTTTTTGCCGATAATTTCGCGTCTGAAAATTCTCTCTAATATGGATATCGCGATATCCAGGATTCCCCAGGACGGGCGGTTCACCGTTAAAATGAAAAATAAGGATATCAATATCCGGGTCTCCACGATTCCCTCGATTTACGGCGAAAATATGGTGTTACGGTTGCTGGATACCAGCAGCAGTATGTACTCGCTTGAAAAACTAGGCATGAACGAACGGGACCGGCAAAGGCTTGAAACCATGATTTCCAGGCCCCACGGCATGATTCTGAGTACGGGCCCCACCGGAAGCGGTAAGAGCACCAGTCTGTATTCGATATTAAGAAAAATAAACCAACCGGACATTAACATCATTACGATAGAGGACCCGGTGGAATACCGCATCGAAAAAATCCGTCAGGTCCAGCTGAACCGCAAAGCCGGCATGACGTTTGCCAGCGGGTTGCGGTCCATTCTACGACAGGACCCGGACGTTATCATGGTCGGAGAAATACGGGATTCCGAGACCGCCACTATAGCTGTTCAGGCAGCATTGACCGGTCACAGGGTGCTGAGTACCCTTCACACCAATGACTCACCGGGCGCCATTACACGCTTTATCGACATGGGTATCGAACCGTTTCTAGTGGCTTCGGTTATGATTGTATCTTTTGCTCAGCGATTGGTGCGCAAGGTTTGTCCGAGTTGTAAAGCCACTTATCGGCCAAACCGCGAGGCCCTGAAATTCTGGAGATTGGATCAAGTACAAGACGCTAATTTTCAACAGGGCAGGGGATGCTTCAACTGCATGCAAACCGGATACAAGGGAAGAACCGGTGTGTATGAGGTGTTGATTATCGATGAGATGATCCAGAATTTAATTTTAAAAAGAAAGCCGGCCCATGAAATCGCCCGGGCCGCAAAAGAAGCCGGCAATTTCACCACCCTGGAAGAAAACGCGGCCGAAAAAGTTATCCAGGGGATCACCTCGCTGGAGGAGGCGGCCTCGGCAATAATGTTATAGAATCAAGGGGCCATGGACGGCCATTAGCAAGGTAATGTTTCGATAAAATCGAAGCGTTTCAGATTACAAATCAAAAGAGAATAAAATGGCAGTATACAGCTACCACGCCATCACGGATGCCGGTATGACCACGACCGGTGAAATTGAAGCCGACTCCGTTGAAAAAGCCGGCAGTTTGCTGGCCGCCCAAGGATATATTCCAACGAAGCTGCGGGAAAAAAGCGCGGCAGTGTCAGGGGCGCAAATGAGGAGTTTCTTTGATCTTTTTTCGCCGGTCAAAGCACCCGAGCTGATCCTTTTTACCAAGCAATTCAATACGCTGATTAGCGCCGGCGTGCCGATGTTGACGTTGTTAAAAGTATTGCAAGAACAAACCGAACATTCCGGCCTGCGCAGAACCCTTGACACGATCCATCAAGATATAAAAGAAGGCGCCAGTTTGTATGAGGCTTTTCGCCAACATCCTAAAGTGTTTTCGCCCTTATACTGCAACATGCTCAGAGCCGGCGAAGCCAGCGGTTCCCTAAACGAAGTGCTCGATCGACTGACCTATATCATTGAACATGAACACAAGGTTAAATCGGACATCAAGTCCGCCATGATGTATCCGATCATTGTTGTTTGTTTTTTGATGGTGGCCTTTATTGTGCTGCTGACGGGCGTCATTCCCCGTTTTGTCAGCATATTCAAAAGTGCCGGTATAACCCTTCCGCTGCCGACTCAAATCTGTATGTTCTTGTATGAATTTATCAGCAATTATTGGTATATCGCCATCTTTATTTTGGTGGTCGGGACAGGCTCACTCTATTTCTACCTACGAACCGATCAGGGCAAATACACCTTTTATGCGACCGTGATGAAATTGCCCCTTGTGGGACCCTTGTTCCGGAAAAGCGCCATATCCCGTTTTGCCAGCATTTTTGCCATCCTGCAGTCTACCGGCGTGGACATTCTGCAAACCATGGATATATTGAGCGATACGCTCGGCAATGCTGCAATATCCCGTGAACTGGAAGGAATCAAGGATCGTCTGGCCGAAGGTCACGGTATTGCGGACCCGCTGCGTTCGGCAAAATATTTTACCCCCATGCTCATTAACATGGTGGCCATCGGTGAAGAATCCGGCAGCCTTGAAGAGTTGCTGCCGGATGTCGCCCGTCATTACGACACCGAGGTTGAGTATGCCATGAAAAAATTGTCCGATGCTATCGGTCCGATTTTAACCATTGGCCTGGCTGCGGTGGTCGGCTTTTTTGCCCTGGCCATTTTCCTGCCCATGTGGGATTTAACACTGATGGCAAAATAACATGAAACAATCTCGCATCTACATAAGCCTGTATATTATTTTTCCGTTTATTTTTACAGGGTTTACCATTTTTGCCGCCATTGTCTCATACCGATTGACCAAATACAGTTTTATACGTGGAACCGACCCGGTACAGCCGATTTTCTGGTTTATCGTGGTCATCAGTCTTCTGGCCTATGTTTCCGGTTTTTTAATGGTGCGCTTAATCTTAAAACCGATGGAAAAATTTATAGAAGATACCAGTAAATTTCCCACGATTTCGAAAGCCAAAAAAGCAAACGAAAAGGACTGGTCTGTCGATAAAATTCAGCAGTTTACCAATGTTTTTGACCAAGTCACGTCGGTGTTGAGCCGGATCGATGCCCGTCATTTTTTCCCGAATATTATAGGTGAGAGCCTGGAAATGCGGCGATTGCTGAGCTTAATCAAGAAAGTGGCTCCTACGGATTCCACGGTTCTCATTTTAGGTGAAAGTGGAACCGGCAAGGAATTGGTGGCCACCAGTATCCACGAGAACAGCGAACGGGAGGATAAGGCGTTTATCAAGCTCAATTGCGCTGCCATCCCGGCCGAACTATTGGAAAGCGAACTCTTCGGCCATGAAAAAGGTGCGTTTACCGGTGCCTCCGGACGTAAACCCGGCAAATTTGACATGGCCAATGAAGGAACCCTCTTTCTGGATGAAATCGGCGATATGCCGCATAATTTGCAGAGCAAAATATTGCGTGTGCTTCAAGAACAGGAATTTTACAGAGTCGGCGGCAGTGCCACCATTAAAGTAAATGTTCGTATTATTGCCTCTACCAATAAGAACCTGGAAGAAATGGTCCGAGAAGGCGCATTTCGGGAAGATTTATTTCACCGACTGAACGTTTTTACCTTACACTTACCGCCCTTACGGGATCGGAAAGAGGATATCCCGCTATTAGTAGACTATCTGCTCCAAAACGCGCCGAAAAAATTAACAATTTCACCGATGGCCCTGCAGATGCTGACGGCTTTCTCATGGCCCGGCAATATTCGCGAGTTGAAAAACACCATAGAAAGCGCCTCGGTGATTGCCGAAAACGGGATCATCAAACCGACGCACCTCCCCGCTAAAATTACCGGCGTGTTTGATCAAAACCAAATAACAGCCGGTAAAAATACGGCGAAGATCTCGCTGGATGAACGCCTCAAGGAAATTGAGAAAAGTATCATTATCGAAGCCTTAAAAAAAACCGGCGGGGTCCAGGTGCGGGCCACCGAGTTGCTGGGTATCAATCAACGCAGCTTGTGGCATCGCATAAAAAAATACGATATCGATGTAAAAGGCATAAAAAACTACGAATTGTGAAGAAAATCGCCTTGGCAAAACTACATTTTTTGTAGATTTCAGGCCAAAGAAACAAAAAACGAATTTCTATGATAGCTTTATTTGTTTTAACCATTTGAAATAATTAGAGATAAATCTAATCTCTAACCTACATTTAATTATTGGCACTTCTTATGCATATAATGTAAAAAATTTCACAATAATTTATATATCTGAAGCGGTGAACTTGGCAAAAGCTTTCTTGTCATCGAGGAGTTAGCGTTTGAATCAAATGTCTGTGAGATCTTTTATTAAAATGTCACGGCATGATACAAAAGAAAATTTTTTCAGCTATGCTTTAATAACCATCGAATTACATTGAAAGAGGCAACCACCATGAAAAAGCAAAATCTACTACGCAATGATGACGGTTTCACCCTGGTGGAAATCATCGCTGTCCTGATTATCCTGGGGATTTTGGCGGCTGTGGCTGTGCCGCGCTACATTGATTTGGAAAGAAGTGCAAGAGAGCGGGGTCTCGATGCTGCCATTGCTGAAATGAACGGCCGAGAAAGCCTGGTCTGGGCAGCGGTTAAAATATCTCAGACTGGATATGGATCTGATGCCGATGTCTTGGCTGAACTTTCTGCCGGTGGTCATTACGATCTTGGCGCTGAATACGCTTGGGACACAGTTCCCCCTGGCGCCTCAGCCACGCTCACGTTCCAAGGGGTAGCAGCGCGTCCGGTGACCCGGACAGCATCTACGACAACAACACCGGCGACCTGGCAGTAACAACCATAGCAGCACGGTTGTTAGATACCTTTGCGGATCTCGGCTTTTTTATCCCCAGATTTCGTAGATTACTCAGACTACAATGAACTTGCGGTAATAGGTTACGACTTCTGTTGGGCTCCATTACTCATAATCGGCGGCGTCAAGATCGATACAATCATTTTTAGATACCCCATGGCTTAGAGCGGGGTAGTTTATTGAATTTCCATTGCTTCTGCGAACCTCACACAACGAAAATGGCAGCGAAATCCTGCTGCACCCTTCATTCTGCCGGATAGTCAGAAAACCCTTCCCCTTGTTCCCTTGATTTCCTGTGTTATATTGAAGGATCACTCATTATTAAAACCTCAAAACACCCAACAAGCAACACAATACAGAAAGGATAAATATATGAAGCTTGCAGTCAGCGGTAAAGGCGGTGTCGGCAAAACAACCTTCGCATCTTTAC
>JARFPZ010000482.1 GCA_029288035.1 Desulfosarcina sp. | reverse complement strand
TCAATCATAAGCCGGGCTGACCGGAATATAGGGCATATCAAATTCGTCATGCAGCGCCCTGACCCGGCCGGAGATGTGCTCCAACCACATGAAGGTATTTACCCAGTGAAGCCAGGTGGGATCCCCGTGGCGAACGGCCAGGCCGGTCCACTCGTTGAAATAGCCCGGTCTCACGATTTTAAATTTATCGGGGTTCTGCTTCATGATCTTGCCGAACCAGATGTCGGTCTCCGCGATGGCATCCACCTTCTTTTGGTTCAAGGCCAAAATAGCGTCCGCATTACTGTCGTAAGAAATATAATCGATCTCGATACCCTTTGCCTTGAAATAATCCAAAAAGTAGATCTCCGGTGTCGTGCCGCGCACCGTGCCGATCTTGTAATCCTTGCAGTCATCCAATTCGTTGATGGGGCTGTCTTTATGGGTCAGCACAAACATGGCACCCCGCCGATCAGGGATGGTACTAAAAGACACGGCTTTGGCCCGTTCCGTTGTAATGGTCAAGCCGGCGCTGCTGACGTCGATACGTTTGGCCACCAAGGCGGGAATCCGGTTGGCCGAAACGGTTTCGATAACCTCCAGCTTTACGCCCAGTGCTTTGGCCATATCCTCTGCCAGCCTTACATTGTAACCCATGGGCTCGCCTTTCTCATTACGCCAGCCCAGGGGTGGAAAATCCAGCATACAGCCGACTCTGAGCACCCCTCTCTTTTGGATCTCATCCAGCAGACTGGCCTCCTGCGCAAGTCCGCTTGTCACAAAACCCAGAACAAAAACACCCATCAACGTCCAAAAAGATAATTTCCTAAACGCATGCATTTGATCCTCCTTTCATTGGTGGTTGTTTCTAGCAACAACCCGTTGACAATAAGTAATGCCTCTAGTGAAACAGCCTCCAGTTGCGAGCCTATTTCAATCCAATGGCCCCCTTTCAGAAAACGTTTACTTCTTCAATGCGTCCTTTTTTCATAGTGATTCCATAAAGTCCCTAAAAATAAAAAAATAGATAGAATACAGCTGCTATCCAGGATCTCTCCGAGGCATAGGCTCTATTGGCTCTACGAGCCGGAGGCCAGGATCCAGTATCGAGCATCTTGTCAAATTTCAGACAAAAGGCTTGTGTCAAAAAAATTGCTCTTTTTTTATGAGTAGATAACAAAGTCTGTACTGTATACAATTTATTTTTTTAAATTTGTCAACATGTTTTAGAGCCGACTCACAACTGGGTTAGCCCGATAAATCTCTTTGGAAATAGCTTCTACTGGCGCAAAAAGGAATACAGAAGAAGTTTTTTTCTTGACAACTTTTGGTTTAGATTATATCTGGTATTGTCCACAATCGACAATATTAACACGAATGTCAACAAGAATTTTAACTAAAGGATCTGCCAACATGCCAATCTTACTTTCGCGTGACAATTTAAAAAAAATCATTACAGTGACGGACGCCATCCAGGCCGTTGAGGAAGGATTCAGACACTACAAAGGGGACCACTGTGATGTCCCGGTTCGAAAAGAGATGCGACTTGACGAAAACCAGGGTATTTTTTTATTCATGCCGGCATTCATGAAACCCGGCAATGTCTTTGGGACCAAAATCGTATCCGTCTTTCCGAATAATTTACAGCGCGGACTGTCTACCATCCAGGGCGTTTATATGCTTAACGATCCCACAACGGGTGAATTATTGGCGCTGATGGACGGCATTTTCCTGACCTCCCTGCGAACCGGCGCTGCCAGCGCAATCGCGACCAAATATCTGGCTCGCAAAGATGCCGCCATGCTTGGAATCGTCGGTAGCGGCGGCCAGGCGGCATTTCAGGCAGCAGCGATTTGCAAGGTTCGACCGATTCGGGAAATATATGTTTACGATACGAATTCACAAAACGCCCGCGAATTTTCCGAAACAGCCTCGCGAGATCTGAAGCTGCCCGTAACGGCAGTGGATTCTGTGCATGAAGCGGTAGCTTCAGCCGACATTTTGGTAACGGCGACGACTGCCAAAGAACCTGTTCTTGACGGCAATGACGTCAAGCCGGGAACACATATAAACGCTGTTGGATATCAGGGTCCGACAAGCAGAGAATTGGATACGATCACCGTAAAAAAAGCGAGGATCATTGTCGATACCTATGAAGGCTGTATGACTGAAGCCGGTGACCTGCTGGTGCCCATCCAGCAGGGCGAACTCTCCAAAGATGATATTTATGCTGATCTGGGAGAAATTATCTGCGGTCATAAAAAAGGCCGCATCGATGATGCGGAAATCACTCTCTTTGAATCCGTAGGCTTCGCCCTGGAAGATTTAGTGACGGCTTCGGCCGCCTATCAAAAGGCCAGAGAAACAGGCGTCGGACTGGAATTTAAATTGGATTAGTCCCCATCTATCAAAATCGCATCATCTTAGCGAAGGATTTATTTAACAAAATATTTTCGCCACCAAGACACAAAGGCGCAAAGTTAAATTAAAATAAACAGTTATTGTTTGTGTCTTGGTGCCTTTGTGGCTATTATTGCCGGTTTATCCGGGTTAGGTTTAGATCATGTATTCTATGATACCTCAACTCATTATTTGGAACTGATTTCAAATTTGAAAAACCTGGTCCGCTGGGTCAGGATAATTAACCCTAAGATGAAAGGAAATATCATGAAAGATCTTAAAGGAATCTGTGTTGCGCTCAGTACGCCGTTTACCGATGACGGTGAAAATCTTGATGAAAGCGCGTTAAAAAACCACATTGACGACATGTTGGAAGCCGGCGTTCATATTATTCTGGTTTGCGGCGGAACCGGCGAGTTTGCGTACTTACGTCCGGAAGAGCGCCGAAAAATCGCAGAAATAGCCGCCAAACATATTGATGGAAAGGCTGATTTCATGGTCCAGGCATCGGCCATCAATACCCGCGACGCCATTGAGAATGCCAAGCATGCCGAGGGTCTCGGCGCGGATGGTCTGCTGATTCTGCCACCGTATTTTGAGGGTCCCGATTATGACGGCGTCTATTACCACTACGAGAAAATATCCGAGGCCGTCCCTGTTCCGATCATGATGTACAATATCCCGGCGCATTCAAACATTGATCTCACCCCGGAGTTTGTCGAACGGACCAAGCAGATCGAAAATGTCCGCTACATCAAAGACAGTATGGAAGATTTAAAACGCATTCAGGAATTGCTGATGGTGGGCGGGGACCGCATCAAGGTTTTCAACGGCGGTGATAGCATTGCATTTTTCAGCCTGGTCGCCGGCTGCCCCGGATGCGTTTGGGGGGCCTCCAATGCCATGCCCAAGGAATCTGTAAAGCTCTATGATCTGGTACAGGCGGGAAACCTGACCGAAGCCAACGAGCTCTGGAAACGTATGTTTCCGGCGAATCTGTTTTTTTCCACCCATGTCTACAACGTCGCCGTCAAAGCGGCAACCAATTTATCCGGCAGAAAGATCGGTCCCTGCCGCAAACCCCAAATGCCGCTGACGGATGCCGAAATGAACCAGCTTAAAGCGGCTTTAAAGCCGCTGGGGATTGAATAATGTGGCAAGGCAAGAAATTATTCGAAGGTCTCGAAGGCGCCCGGCGCAGGGCCATCTATAAGGCCAACGGGTACACGGACGAGGATCTGCTCAGGCCGCATATCGGTGTGGTCAATACTTTCAACGAAGCGGCCCCGGGCCATGGACACATGCGTCAGATCGCGGAAGCCGCCAAGGCCGGCATTTGGCAGGCCGGCGGCACCCCTTTTGAATTCGGCACCATCTCCACCTGCGGAGCCCCCTGCGTGGGTGCCAAAAATAAGGCGCTGCGCTATGAACTGGTTATCCGTGATATCATCTGTGGTTCGATTGAAATCGTCGCCATGGAGCACATGTTCGACGGCCTGGTGCTGCTGTCGTCCTGCGACAGCATCATTCCAGCCGAGCTGATGGCGGCTGCCCGCCTGGATATACCCTCGATCGTCGTGACCGGCGGTCCCATGCTGCCGGGCAAATTTGAAGGCCGCGATATCGTCATGTCCCAGCTGGATGAGGCCTTCCTGGGTGGCATGCAGGCTGCGAAATTTTCCGAGCAGCAAATACTGGAAATGGAGGAAGTCGCCTGCCCGGGACCGGGGGCCTGCTCCTTGATGGGCACCGCCAATACCATGCAAATCCTTACCGAAGCGCTGGGTATGTCCCTTTCGGGATCTGCGACCATTCCAGCGGTTTCCTCCCAACGGCTCATGGCCGCCCGGCGCTCCGGCAGACAAATCGTAGAGCTAGTGAAAGAAGGCCTGATCCCGTCCCGGATTATGACACGGCAGGCCTTGCTGAATGCGATCGTCGTGGATTTGGCCATCGGCGGATCCACCAATGCCGTACTGCACTTGCTAACATTTGCCCGGGAGCTAGGGATTGAGTTGACACTGGATGATTTTGATAAACAGAGCCGAAAGGTTCCGTGCATTTGCAGCGTGATTCCCAACGGGCCCCATACGGTGGTGGATTTTCACGACGCCGGGGGGGCGCCGGCAGTGATGAACGAACTCAAAGATCTGCTGCACCTGGATTGCCTGACCGTCAACGGAAACTCCCTGGGGGAAAATCTCGCAGGCAAAAAATCAGGCAACCGCAAAGTTATCAGCGAAATAACGCATCCTTTTCATGAAACCGGCGGATTGGCGGTGCTTCAAGGAAACCTGGCGCCCCGTGGGGCAATTGCCCGGCCCACCTCTTTTAAAAAAGAAATGCTCAAACACACCGGGCCGGCAAAAGTGTTTGACTCCGATGAAGCTGCGTTGAAGGCCATCTATGACCACCATGTCAAAAAAGGCGATGTTATCGTCATCCGATACGAAGGACCCCAGGGTGCGCCGGGCATGCGCGAAATGATGCTCTCCACCGACGCGCTGGTCGGAATGGGACTGGACCGGGAAATCGCACTCATTACCGACGGACGCTTCTCGGGTTTTACCCAGGGAACGGCGGTCGGGCACATTGCACCGGAGGCCATGGCCGGCGGGCCGATTGCCGTGGTGCAGGACGGCGACATCATTGAAATCGATATTCTCAATCGCAACCTCTCGATTCGTCTGACGGAAGAAGAAATTAAAGAGCGACTGCAGCGCTGGAACCCACCCGAGCCAAAACTCAAGAAAGGTGTTCT
>JARFPZ010000602.1 GCA_029288035.1 Desulfosarcina sp. | reverse complement strand
GCGCTCGCCCACATTCATGGAGGTGATTTGTTCGCGCACCACCTCGTTAAAAACCGTCGTGTTGCTGAGAGTACGGGCAATGGCGACGGTTTTTTCCTCATCCAGGTCACTGATCTGATTGATCAGCGCAATCACCGGCATTTCGTCCGGCTTTTCGGGCATCAAACCGAGATCTCGCAGGCCGTTCAGGGCTTTGTCGAGATACCGTAAAGGGGATGATAAAACGTTTTTAGTATTCATGATATTAGGTCCCTCCTTTCTGACTGTTGAAATCAATAAAATATTGGAGTAGTGCGAAGATCTTAGACTACAACCGCGGCAGATGCTTACCTGAGGGTTTTACTTTAAGCCTGCTTATGCTTAACAGTTGTCATAAAAATTTGATTGTCAAATAATTTCTTGCATGCGGTAGATGAGGGCATTATTTTCCCAGAAATCAAACACCTCCATACGAAACTAAATAGATCCTGGATACGCAACCGGTCGGACTACGAGCCCTGGCACAAGTGCCTTGTAGCGGAATATACGCCACGGGAAACTTGAGTAGGAACAGGACAGAATGCAGTGGAACCATGCGTATCGCAGAGTTAGTTTTTTGTGAGAAAATCCGAAAAAGTCTTGACATACAGGAAAATAAAATTACGTTAACCTGCCATGTGTCATAATCTAATGTATAGGAAGTGTCCTCCAAAGGTTTTGTGATACATGTTTCTCACCTGTAAATGAACGACATCAACTTTTCAAAAAAAGGAGAAATCAAATAATGATACTGAAAAAAGCCCTTTCTTATTCCGGTATTGCGGCCACCTTGATCGGCATTGCTTTGGTGGTAACCCTTATTGGCTGTGCATCGCCGGCAAAAGATATGGAGAAGCAGAACCAGCTGGAAGCCGACGTCGATGCAGCGCTGGCCGAGTTTTACAACGAGGCGCCTAACGCGCGGGAAATCGTAGAAAACGCAGAAGGCGTGCTAGTGTGCCCGAAAGTGATGAAGGCCGGCCTAATCGTTGGTGCGGAAGGGGGAACATGCGCCATGCAAATCGACGGTCAGACGACGGATTACTACAGAACCTCCTCGCTCAAGGGCGGCCTGTTGGCTGGTGTGGAGTCCCATGCCTTGATGCTGGTTTTCAATGATCCTGAGGCCCTGGCCGAGTTCCGCGAGGGCAATCGCCAGTGGCAGGTCGGCGCCGGCATGTCGGTAGCTGTGGCAAAGAAGGGTGCCTCCGGCGGTTTCGATACCAAGACTCTGGGAGAGCCAATCACCGCCTTCGTGTTTAGCGAGGCGGGGCTGATGGGTGACCTTTCCCTCGAAGGCACGACTTTCAAGAAGCTGGAAGAATAGCCGGCGGGCGACCGATACCGCCCAACATAAAGCGGTTTGCGTGCATGGCAGCGACACGACTATATGCACCGCCGCTTCATTGTGCGAAGAACCGCCGTTGTGTTTTGTGCGGCGGTTTTTTTCTACGGCATCGGATCCATTCATAGAAGGCGGCGCAATGCATCCGGTCAATGCCTTTCTCCTACCACTCCGGCCTGGCAAAAGCTCCTGCCGAACTGCTTTACCTCGTTGTTCTCATAACCGTCAGCTTCCTACCCCTCCACTTAATTTTTTCTCGAACACGATGAGACCACCTGTAATAAAAGCGATTTAACCCGAAGGGCTGTTGTTTTTCACATTCTGGCCTCTCAGCAGAAAGTGAAAAGGCAAATCAACTCTGCGTCCTCGGCGTCTCGAGTGCAGCGGCGGTAAAATTATTGTAACCACAAGCAGGTTAAGTGTCATTGACATTGAAATTTTGAGAAGGCCGAATTTTTTTTGCTCAAAAGCCCAATTGGTGATATGCAGTTTACTACTGTACACTTTTTATAATCATATGAATAGACATAAAAAATCAGGGCTAATTAAAATAATCTACTAGTTGGCAGCGATGCAAGTAATTCGTGTTAGTACTTTTCTGCAACGGAATCGGTAACCCACGCACAGCCAGGTAGTTTAACAACCTGAGACCAAGCTGGAACAAACTCAGATCGCAGCGATCCGTTCGATGGATTTGTTTGTACAAACCGGTCTCCAATGCCAAGATACCAAAAAAAAATGATCCATAGATACGCCAGACAGCTGGCATACATCAGTCGTGTTAGCCGCTGCGGAGAAGACAAGTGACTTTTGTCGATGTTGAACCCTCGGCTTTTTTGATCGCTGAAAAAAGTTTCAATCGTAAAGCGCATAGAATAATATTCACACGCTTTTGATGCCGACCAAAATCTGCCAATGTCTGTTGTAACGAGGTGCCATCAAACTCGCCATCGCCTAAAAAGACCGCCTGTTTGGTTGATTCGGGGATCAGCGGGTGCAGCTTATTGACCAGCTCAACATGCGTGTCTTCGGGCAGGTGACCCTTTTTGCCTTTAACAACGCTAAAGGCCAGAGGCAATGCACGGCGCTTGTAGATCAAACTGATCATCAAACAAATACAACCCCGGCCGACAAGGCTACCATCGATAGCTAAGACCATTTCTTCGAGGCCGAGATTGATCAGCACGCTTTGGACAAACGGTAGAAAGTAGGTTTGTTCAGTTACGTTTTCATTAATAATTAGCCGTTTGAAGCGCTTTTCCGTGCTCGGCAGTTTAATGAATTCAGGCACGTTGGCTGCAATTTGAGGTAGCTGTGTTTGTTTGCCGATAATGATACCGGTGATCATGGCTGCCAGCGTGTTCATGTTTCTGTGAAGATTACCGCTCAATTTGCAAGGGTAAAGGCATTGGACAAATTCTCTAACTTTTCTATAAGTCGTTCTGCAGTCGCTCACAAGGCCTCCATTTTGAATGTTATAGGTATGGAAGTCTAGTGTAAGAAATATTTGAGTAAATGTCGGGCGATATTATATTACATAATATCAAATAGATATATTATCATTAAAAATTGTACGGTAGCGAAACCGATGCAGATAAAGCGCATGATTTAGTTCACCCGACGCGGCGGCGGGGTATCTTTTTCAATTATGCCCGGTAGGCGGGGTATGTCTTTTATTGAAACCGGCGGGGTACTGGTGGAATAGGCAGGATATTATTTTAAATGGGCGGGGTTTAGGCGGGATATTGGCTGGGTATCTCAATTAATGGAGACACAACTTGTCATTATATGGAATTCGTAGTTATTTCAGATAGAAAAGCGACATCATCACAGCTTCTTCTCTCTTTATCCGTTTTAGGTTCCATATTCAACCATTTTTTAAACTCAAACAATTTTGTATACATCCGAACTGGGCAATTCTTATCACGGTGTTTGGATTGCATCTTCAAATCCATCAAATTGGAAAATTCATCGAGTTTCAGTCATTCTTAATAAAAAATCTTGTAGGATGTTATTTGTTGAGTAATTATGACAAGACGATAGCATTCCTCGTTTATCAGTTTTCTCTCGAAACAGCTGGTATCGTTGCAAGCTCAATTCCTAAACGGATCAAAGATGCTTTACCGCGCAGCGTTAAATCGGTGATAAAATGGAACTGCTGACGCAGGTCGATTGGGTAGGCTTTCAGCCGGTAGTGTGTTCCCCATGGTTTTTCCGAGACCATCACGGCCACCGGCATTTCAATCTGAAAAAAGGAGCTTGTTAAAGCCACATCGTGAAGTGCTTGTTTGACCCGCTCCGCATTATGTTCAGGTTTTAGGTAGAAATCAGCCACACACAACAGATTCGGGCCTCCATCGTTAGCGTTAAAAATCAGCTGATCCCAAAGCTTCAGATGTGGGATAACGACCGTGGTGTCATCAGGTGTTACGATTTCGACTGCGCGCATCCCTATTTGCTTCACCTCCCCATAGGCACCATTCACTTCAATCCAATCACCGGGGCGATAGGGTATCTCATAGAGGGCCACAATTCCGGCGATCAGGCTACTAACGTAATCCTTCAAACCAAAACCTAAAACCAGTCCCATCGCCCCAAGAAGTGCAACCATATTTGCAACCGTTGGCTCAACCACCTGAGGAATGATAAGGACAAGAGAAGCGACGATTATCAATAGCCGCAAAAGGGGCACCGAGGCGAGCATGTAGAGGCGGTATTTTCCTGAGAGCTTGTTCGCCAGCCAGCCTAATGTTCTTTGACCCACAGCAATAAGAATTAGGGCTCCCGCCACAATCAATATCACATTAATAATGGCAGTCTGGCTCAGGTCATTAAAAATATTTGCAATATTTTTAGTATCGTTCATATGGCACCCCTAAAACAAGTCAACCATGTAACCATTGCTTTTCAGGAACTGTCGTACAACCGGGTAGCCAAGTGCTGATACCCGCCAGGCATTGTTTTGGGCTTCCACAAGGCTGGCTGACGCCAGCAAGTTCAATGTCGTTATGACCACCTCCCGCGATAATGGCAGGAGCTCCACTAAGATATCGACAGGCAAGCCGTTGTGGAGCAGTAAACAATGAAGGACAAAGGCTATCTCCTGGTTAGGTCCAAGCGGTATTTCAAGTTCCTTCAAACCGGTCCTCAACCAAATTGTATTTTGGGCAAGAGAGTGTTCCGCTTTGGGTGCTTGCGGATCTGATTCCGGTGTTTCGTTGGGTGCGGCACATAGACTATTGCGCCAGTACATCCATGCGACACCTAATATACCCCGGCTGTGTGCTGCAAGTTGTTTCAGAAAAGGACTGGTTTCTGAAACCGCTATATTTTCTACTCCGCTTGTGGACAGGATATCCCTGCCGTTATCCGATTCACGAAAGCGCAACGGTCTGAGAGTTGATGAGACGGCCAGCTCGCCCAAATAGGCTTTCAATCGTTCACTATCAAATGCCTGCAGCGTTAAGACCGCAGGCTGCGGAACAGACCAAACCTTTTTGAAAAAGGACCAGGCCCAGCTGTCACAGCCAACAAGTCCAGATCCAAGCTTGCCTGAAAGAGCCCGTTCAAAAAATCTGCGAGCGACTGTGAGGCCATCTGCATGTCGCAGGTAACAGCGCTCCAAACTTGGCAATACCCAGGTTCGTTCATTGTCCGACCAATCCGAGAACCAGGATTCATCCTGGGTCAGGATCTGCTCCGGTGCCGGTGGCTCGATGACGGGCATTCGGTGCATTTCAGCCCATCTATTCAGTATATAGGCATGGCCACCGTATGGTGGGCCGATGAGAAAACATATAGGCGAATTTTTATTTTTTTGTGTTAGCCAATCCTTAAGTTTAACGTCAAGTGATTCTGCGCCCAAGTGCCAATCGATGGCTGGTACAAGTCGAGCAAGTTCCGTCTCTGAGAATGTAAGCAGCTGGTCTTCCGTTTTCTCAGGTGGTTTTTGTTTAACGTTCTTTGAATGAATTAGTCGCCAGAACGCGGTGATGCCTTTTGCAGCAGCTTCACGCGTCGGTGGAAGCGGGAGAACATAATCGGAAAGAGATACCATTTGCCAAAGCGGTTGGTTGTTTTCGTTTGTTTCGGATACTACTGCCATTTTTTTTTAATGATCTCCTTTAAATGGTGGTCAAGTAAAATCCGAACCCGCGCGCGATTGGAAAAAACAGTTTTAGATAGCTGTCATCTGGACTTTGCAATGATAAAAATTTAATCGAACCGGCTCTCGCGAACCCTTCCGATACCTTGAATAAACGCAATTCATCCAACTGTTTGATATGCCTAAAAATTAGCCTTATTTTCGAGGGATTTCGGTTGCAGATTGCCAAAATCTAAAATCTGCAATTATTTCAGACAGAAAAGCGATATCATCACAGCTTATATCCTCTTTATCTGTTTTGAAGTTTATATTCAAGCAGATTTTTTTTCTTAAAGGTTTTGTAAAACCTTCGAACTGAACTGGGCAATTTTTATCGTGCTGTTGTTCGAACTGCACTTTCAAATCCACCAGAAAATTGAACCGTAAAATTTCATATTTGTTGGACAAATCTATAATTTCGATAAACTGAAGATGGTGTAATCAGAAATCTACAATTTAAGCTGGGTGTGGATTTCGTGCCAAGTCTAAAGTTTGGCGGGGTAATAAAATTTGGAGATGGCCAGATGAAATGTGCAATATAGCAGAATTGCATTTTGTGTCTGATCGGCGGGACAATTGCCCGTATTAAAAAAAACGTAATTTTGACTTGTTATTCATCCGACCAAAGTTGCTCTTGTCTTTTTCAACACCCCCAAGCCGGGGAAAATATCAGAAAAAAAGCTTAATCCCTACCCTTCTACTAATTCAGATCGTCCCGTATATCGCAAATGAGGAGACCAAAAAAATCTATTTTTGACCTGATTTTTCAAAACTCCGGATCCGGATAGATTAGCCGGGTTTTTCAAATTGTCTTCAGAAAAAATGGCATGATTATAAGGCCAATGAAGAGAGTTCTACAGCAGATCACCTATCCTCCAACGCGTCAGCCAGCTCTTGGTCGGTGACCCTGGCGTACTGGATGGAATAAGCGGCGTTGGTGTGGCCTAGCTGCCTTTGAACTGCGGCGATATTGCCGGTTTTCTCTATGAGGTGCCGACCCATAGCATGTCGTGCGTCATGGGGTGTGTGACCCTCTACCCCGCCCAGCTCACAAACTTCATTCCAAACCGTATTGATCACCCTGGAATTGAGACGACCGTCACCGTGGGCGTTGGTGGCCGGCGAAAGAAACAGCGCATACGATTTCCATTTCTTAAAATCAGCGGCTCTTTCCTTTGCCACATAATCTTTGATCGCGGTTACCCCTTCCCGAGAAATTTTATACCCATTAAAATGCGCTCTTGTAAGCTTTCTTTGATTTTTTTATCAAAGTGTATATAATGAGGCTGAATTATTGATTCGGAACGCATTTATAAAAATACAGGATAAAATAAAAGATTAGCACAAAAACCATTGACTCAAATGGGAGACGGATCATGCCAGACGCAACTTACAATCAAGTCATATCTGAGATAAAAACATTAAATTTATCGGATCAGCTTCGTCTTTTAGAAGAAATGGCAACGCTGATTCGGAGAAGGACAAGCAAAACCGAGCCCCGCAGCATCTTGGAGCTAAAAGGAAAAGGCAAGAATATTTGGAAGGGGCTTAATGTAAAAGACTATATTGATGAGGAAAGATCATCGTGGAATGGATAAACGATTTACAGAAAAAAACGGTTGGGCTTGATACAGCGCCGCTGATTTATTTCATTGAAGAGAATTCCGCTTATATAGAAACTGTACGATTTTTCTTTGAAGCAATGGATAGGGGAGACTTTTTGGTTGTCACTTCAACGGTGACTTTACTGGAAGTGCTGGTGCATCCATTGCGCAGAAACAACAGAGAATTGGCAACAGAGTATCGAGACATCTTGCTTAATTCAAAGCTAACCACATTAGAAGTTTCAAGCTCCATTGCGGAACAGGCTGCCCAGCTCAGAGCTGCTCACAATATCCGAACACCGGATGCCATTCAGATCAGCGCGGCACTAAGCGCTGGGGCAAGCCATTTTTTTACCAATGATATCAGATTGCCCGAAATTCCATCCATTCAAATTTTGTCCCTCGATGCACTTGTTTAAAAAAACAGATTACCGATCATCCAATGCGTCAGCCAGATCCTGATCGGTAACCCTGGCGTACTGGATGAATAGACCGCGTTGGTGTGGCCGAGCTGTCTTTGATCCGCCGCGATATTGCCGGTTTTCTCGATGAGGTGAAAAACAATAGTCCTTTGGGCAAAATCGCATTCATGGCATCTTTTGAGGCCCCCTCTAATTCGAGTTTTAATAAATTACAGCGCGGAGTGCTTGCGGATTTGCATTTGCCGGAGGCCGATAATTAGTTTTTATGTTCCGATCGATCATCCCGCTCCGGCGATGTCTATCATCGGCAAATGCAAAAAAAAATAATCTCTCCGCGTTCTCTGCGACTCAGCGGTGAATACAACATTTAAATCGTAGCAAATCCTGTCTAAATAATTATTGCCGTATAGGTAAGTTGCAAAAATTGTTTCGTGTAGCGTTTTGTAGTTGTTTTTTCACCGCCCTACCCCGTCACTTAAAGGTTATTTTAACAAATCGCTACACAAAAGATACCTTTTGTCTAGCTTTTTGTGAAATGGTGTGGATGATGACGTGAATGGGACCAATATCCCTCGGCTGCGCTCGGGACTGGGACAGGAGGAGGCTCATACCTGAATATTGCATGAAAATTAATGAAAAGTTTGAAAAATGTTTAATAACGACAGGCTGCGATAATTTAGGAAGTAAAGAATAATACCCAATTGGTAAAAAGGATGACCACGGATTTTATCTCGTTAATTTTCACCCGTAGGGCGAGCCGGAGGCTTTCATACGCTGCGTTGCTAAGGATTCGAAGTAAAGAACTACGACGTCACCCTCAGACGCCTTGCCTATGAAAGCCTCCGGCTCGTGCAATATCCAGGTCATACATTACTGCTTTACGCGGATCTGGGCGGTACCCTATAATTACGGAAAAAATTCTGTGGCGAAATATCGCAGCTAAATTGTTGCTTGTGGAAAGTTTGTCAGACCAAATTAACTAGTTGAAAATCAATGGAAAAGATGGTAATCGAGGGGATGTTTAGGGTCTTAGAACAAACTTTTTTATTGCAAAAAAGGAGGTTTTTAGGATGCCAAAAATTAATCCGCCATATCGTGCCGACCATGTCGGCAGTCTGCTCAGGCCAAAAGCATTACTCAAGGCCCGCCAACGCTACCAGGAAAAGGAGATTTCCAAACAAGATCTGCGGTCGGTCGAAGACCTACATATCAGCGAAGTGATTAAAAAACAAGAAGCGGTCGGGCTCAAAAGTATTACAGATGGAGAATTTCGACGGGCCTTTTTTCACCTTGACTTTCTTGAGCAGCTAGCTGGGGTAACTGTCAAAGGTAGCATTGCAGCGAGCTCTGACGCTCAGGACAAGGTGGGTTTCACTCCGCCCAAACTCAGTGTGACAGGTAAACTTCGTCACGTTAAAACCATTCAGGTCGATGATTTTAACTACCTCAAATCTCAGGTCAACCAGACGCCCAAAGTTTCCATTCCCTCCCCAACGATGATTCACTTTCGGGGTGGCCGCAAAGCGATTGATATCGAAGCTTATCCCGATATGGACGAATTTTTTGAAGACTTGGCGCAATGCTACCGGGATGAAATTAATGCACTTTACCAGTCCGGATGTCGCTACATTCAATTGGATGATACCAATTTGGCTTATCTGTGCGATCCCAAAATGAGGGCCGGAGCTCTCGAGCGCGGTGACGAACCCAATGAGCTGCCTCACGCCTATGCGGCATTGATCAATTCTGTAATTGATGATCGTCCAACTGACCTTACGGTTGGTGTTCATCTCTGTCGGGGCAATTTTCGCAGTACCTGGTTTGCCGAAGGTGGATATGAGCCGATTGCCGAAGTATTGTTTAATGAATTGAACGTCGATGCCTATTTTCTGGAATACGACGACGAACGCTCGGGAGACTTTGCGCCCTTGCGTTTTGTACCGGATGATAAAACCGTGGTCCTTGGGCTCGTCACCACTAAGTTGCCGACGTTGGAGCTTAGCCGGGATTTGATCCAGCGTATTAAAGAAGCCGGGCAGTACATGCCTCTCGAGAATATGTGCCTGAGTCCTCAATGTGGATTTTCCAGTACTTTGCACGGCAACGAAATCAGCGAAGATGACCAGTGGTCCAAGCTGGAATTGGTTGTCAAGACCTCCCTTGAAATTTGGGGAGATAGTTAATAAGCGGCCACCAAAATATACCTTTGAAAATGAAATCTCTCCACGGAAAGCCGCGGAGTATCATGTTTTTAGGATTAAACTTACTTTTATCGCAGCAAGCTGCGGGGAATTAAACCCAGGAGAGATTAAAAATCTAACTCCAACAATCCCCCACCATTATATTTTCTCTTGACAGGCTCAAATCATTTGTTTACTATGCGAAACACTCGTTCTTTATAAAGAACCTTACAAGGTCGCACTCACCATGCCAAATGAATTTAAAAATGTGCCTGCCATAGAAAAATGTTTTGCGATCCTGCAGTATTTTGCAAAGTCAAAACAACCCCTTGGTATCAGTGAAATTTCCAAGCAGCTGGAATTGAACAAGAGCACGGTGTTTAACATCATTTACACCCTCAAAAACCTGGAGATTCTCGAACAGTATCCAGATGGTAAATTTCACTTCGGCACCCTTCTCTACCTTTTGGGAAACAGCAATGGGAAAAAATCGGAGCTCATTCAAACTGTTCATCACTATTTGGAGAAGATCAACCTGGAGACAAAACTGTCGGCTTTTCTGGGAATTCGATCAGGTCTGAGAGCGGTTATCCTTGACAAAGTCGATACCGCCCATGACATCAGAATCTCAGCCGAGATCGGCATGCGCCTGCCTTTGTTGGCCGGTGCCGGCGGGAAAGCATTGCTGAGTCAACTGTCGAACCCGGAAATCGATCAGATATTGAGTGCAAACTCCTTAAAAAAGTTTACCGCTAAAACCTGTACCAATAAAAAAGTCTTTAAAAATGATGTCTTGAATATCAGAAAAGACGGGGTCGCCTTTGATGATGAGGAATATATAGACGGTGTTGTCGGTTTTGCGGCACCGCTAGGAACGAATCGGTCTGACCTTCAGGCTGCTATCTGGGTTGTGGGGTTTAAGCAGCAGGTTCGCAGAGACAGTAAATCCAAAATCAGCAATTTTCTGAAAAAGATTGCAGTTGATATAAATCATCGGTTCTATAAGACAACTGAGGAGGTAAGAGATGAGTGATGTCAAAAAAGTAAGAACGGCCTGCCGTCAATGTCATGGCGGTTGCGGTGTCATTGCCCATGTGCAGGACGGTAAAGTCCTCAAAGTCGAAGGCGATCCGGAGTCTCCGATCAGCCACGGCACGCTGTGCAGCAAAGGACTGTCGGTTACCCAATTGGCCTATCATCCCGATCGAATTCTTCACCCCATGCAAAAAACTCCCCGGGGCTGGGAACGAATAAGCTGGGATGACGCTCTGGATACGGTTGTCGCCAAATTTAATGCCGTCATCGATGAGTACGGATCGGAGTCTATCGTTGTCGGCCAGGGTACCGGAAGAGATTATGAAAGCCATCTCTACCGGTTTGCAAACCAGCTTGGAACGCCCAATGTATTGACGGCCGGGCATATGTGCTACGTCTCCAGAGTGGCTTCGACGCTCGTCACCCTCGGTAATCTGCCCATTTGCGATTATGAAGGCGGTCCCAAATGTATCATTGCCTGGGGCTGCAATCCGCAGTGGACCAATCCGGACGAGTACAAGGGCGAAGGATTCTGGCGCGCCTATAAAAAGGGAGCCAAACTCATCTCCATCGACCCGCGCAAAGGATTTGTGGCTAAAAAAGCGGACCTGTGGCTGCAGCTGCGGCCGGGCACTGATGCCGCCCTGGCCATGGGCTTCCACCAGGTCATCATAGAAGAAGAACTTTACAATCGGGAGTTTACGGAAAATTATATCAACGGCTGGGATGCATTCAAGGAAAGGGTCAAAGAGTATCCCTTGGAAAAAGTACAGGAGATAACCTGGGTGGACAAGGAACTCATCCGTAAAGCTGCCAGAATGTATGCCAAAACCAAGCCGGCCTGTATTCACTGGGGTGTCCCCACCGAGCAGACCAACAACTGCGCCGACTGCACCCGCACGATTGCAGGATTGATGGCGGCTACCGGAAATCTGGATGTACCCGGCGGTAACGTCCTTTATGTCAACCCGCCCACCCGCACGGTGGCAGAATTTTCCCGTCACAAGGATCTTTCCAAAGAACAAAGCGCCAAGAGGTTGGGTGGCGATCAGTATAAGCTCGGGGCCCGGGTGGCATTTATCACCCCGAAAGTCGCCTGGGAAGCCATCCTGACCGGCAAGCCCTACCCCTTGAAAGCCGGATTGCTGTGCGGCACCAATCCGATATCGACCCGGGCCAACGCCGGAGAAGTTTACGAGGCTCTTGATAAGCTGGAGTTTCTTGCGGTGATAGATTTTTTCATGACGCCCACGGCGGATCTGGCCGACATCTTTTTACCGGCCGGCACCTGGCTCGAGCAAAATCACGTGGCTGACAACTGGAAGCGGCACGGGTATGTTCTGGCCAGACAAAAGTGTGTAGAAATCGGTGAAGCCTGGCAGGATCACAAAATTTTCCTGGAGCTCGGTAAACGGATGGGACAGGACTGGTGGGATACCGTGGAGGATTCCCTCGACTATCTGCTGGAGCCTGCGGGCCTTACCTGGGATGAGTTTAAAAAAGTCGGTTATTTAAAAGGTGAAATGGTTTATCAAAAATACAAGGAGCGGGGCTTTTCAACCCCAACGGGGAAATTCGAACTCTACTCAACCGTGCTGGAAAAATGGGGTTATGATCCGTTGCCCAAATACACCGAACTTCCCGAAAGTCCGGTTTCCAAACCGGAGCTGTTGGATCGCTACCCCTATATTCTCAACGCGGGCCTGCGCACCCCGACCTTTTTCCACTCCGCTAACCGCAACATACCCTGGTTACGGGAAATCCGTCCCGATCCCATTGTGGAAATCCATCCGGATACCGCTAAAAAACACGGAATCGAGGAAGGGGAGTGGGTTTTAATTGAATCTCCGCGCGGTGGCGCCAGGGAACGGGCCAAATTGAACGATGGTATCGATCCCCGGGTCATTGTGGCCGAGCACGGCTGGTGGTACCCTGAAATAAAGGAACACGGCCACGGCTGGAACATTTCCAATATCAACATGCTGACAGACAACGCCCACGAAACCATGGATCCGGC
>JARFPZ010000537.1 GCA_029288035.1 Desulfosarcina sp. | reverse complement strand
ATTGTCGGCAAGGTTGCCACCGAACTGTTGCCGAGCCATGAAATGGTCATCGGCATGATGTGCTCAGGAATATTTTCTATTCGATACAGCTTAAACAACCTCGCTAAAATCGCTTCATCCATCTTTTGATTGGCCTGGTGTACCAAAACTTTTTTCACATCGGTTAAGCTCAATCCAGCTTTGTCAAGGCTCTGCTTTACCACTTTGGGGACCGTTCTGACGGCATATTTGTATATCTCGTGCCCCTGCATTTTGATATACAATTCCTCGCCCTCGTGGCTGGGATTATATGATTTGCCAACCCCTAGCAGAAAAGCCTTATCATAGGTATCCGATCTTGTGACATGTGACAAAATGCCACAATCCTCATCTGTTGCTTCCACCAGAGCGGCACCGGCCCCATCAGAATAGATCATGCCGTCAACATCATGAGGATCTATGACTCTGGACAACGTCTCCGCCCCGATAACCAGCACTTTCTGTGCATCACCGGACCTTATATAGTAATCGGCGATCGTCATCCCATGAAGCCATCCCGGACAGCCGAAGGGAATATCATAAGCAACGGTATAGGGATTTTTAATTCTCAGTTTGTGCTTTACTCTGGCAGCTATTGTTGGAACCATCTCGGAAATCGGATTATCAGACCTGAGATCGCCAAAATTTTGGGCAACGATAATGTAGTCGAGGCTTTCTCTATCGATGCCATCGAGGGCAGATTCTGCAGCCATAAAAGATATATCAGAAACAGTCAGGTTGTCTGTGACATACCTTCTCTCACGGATACAGGTAATCTCCTGAAGCTTGTCGACAATATCGGCAGTTGGCTTTGTAATCTTAGTTCCATCGGCACCATAGAAATCGTTTTCTAAAAATTGCCGGTTAGGGACTTTTACGGATGGAATATGGCTGCCGGTTCCGGTTATAATCGATTTTTTCATAGTGGGCTAAATATAATCAAATATCCGGTCATTTCAACAATAGATTTTGTTTTTTGAGTTTTAAAGTAGGACACAGATTTTCACAGAGTTCCACAGATATTTGGTTTTTTGTATATTTCATTATCCTGGTAATCCGTGTTCATCCGTGTCCCCAAAATAGAAATTCCTATACTTTCATGTTAGCTCGCTTCACTCATCTGGCGAAAATGGAGAATTAAGCAATGAAAATTCGTTGTAAAATTACTAAATTCACATTGACTTATCTGCATTTACCTCTATAAATCTTCAGGGTGTTGGGAATAGACTATCTGGGCTTAGCGCATGGGAGGACACATGCCCTCATTTTCTGATCGACACTTTCAAACATATCAGCAGAAATCAAAAAAGACAGAGAACCGTGATAGATACTTCAGATGATTGAAATCTCAAGGATCCCAGGAGACAAGGGGGCACACGAATGCCCAACATAACAAATGATGAAAAGGCAAGACTGTTCGAAAAAATCCGGGTGCTAAACTGCTTGTATCAGATCTCCGAACTGGTGGTCGATGGAACCAATGCATTTGAAAAAACCATTCAAGCCATCGTAGACCTAATGCCTCAAGCCTTCGAACATCCTGAGAAGGTTGTTGCATCAATTCTGTTGGGCGAAACATGTTATCAAACCTCCGATTGTGCCTCATCTAAATATAGTTCCCATAGGCCAATTGTCGTCGGTGGCGAAGTTCGAGGACGTTTAGAAATTAGATTTATTGAAAACGGATTTTTTGCACTGAGATCGGTGCAAGTTTGCACCATCGAAGAAGATAACTTTATGGAAGCGGTAGCGAAAAAGATTGCCTACATAATCGATCGCAAAGAGGCTTTCGATAAAAAGAAAATCTTGGAAGAACAGCTCAGGCACGCGGACCGATTAGCGACCATCGGTCAGTTGGCTGCAGGAATTGCCCATGAATTGAATAACCCATTGGGAGATATCCTGGGGTTTGCGCAATTGGCCTCCAAATATCCTGATTTGAATGAAGACGTATATCAGGATTTAGTCAAAATTGTGAAATCAACGCTATATGCAAGGGAAATCATTAAGAAAGTATTGTATTTCGGCAGGCAGACGCATCCAAAAGAGGCCAAGACCGACCTGAACAAACTGATTGGTGAATGGATGGATTTTTTTGAATCGCGATGCGCGAAAAGTGGAATTCGGATCGTGGTGGAGAGAGATCAAGGGCTGCCGGTTGTGAACGGCGATCCTGCGCAGCTCAATCAAGTGTTTGTCAATGTCGTGGTCAATGCCATTCAAGCCATGCCTGCCGGCGGCACCTTGACCATTAAAACCATGCGTAAACAAGACCGGGCTTCGATCATCGTTCAGGACACAGGACAAGGCATCGAGGAAGAGAACAAAGATAAAATCTTTCTTCCTTTCTTTTCCACCAAGGAAGTAGACGAAGGAACCGGGTTGGGACTTTCCGTGGTTTATGGGATTGTCAATGAGCACGGTGGAAGCATTGAAGTCAGCAGCAAAAAGGGGCATGGATCCACTTTTGATATAATGTTGCCCATATAGATCATGATACGAGGATCAAATGGCCACACAAGCTGAACAGCGATATTCAATTTTGGCGGTTGATGACAACCGGAATGCTTTGGAGATCATCAAGCGCATTCTGTTTCGATCGGGTTACGAGGTGATCACCTCTGAGGGCGTTCCAGATGCTGTCAAAATCTTGGATAAACACCGAATTGACTTAGTGATAACGGATTTAAAAATGCCCAAGCACAGCGGGTTTGATTTAATCCGCTACGTAAGCGAGAATTTTTACGATACAGCTGTCATCATGATCACCGGTTACCCATCAATCGAAGGAGCGGTCGAGGCCATAAAGATGGGTGCAGATGATTTTCTGGCCAAACCATACACAGACGATGAATTGATGTCTGTTGTTCGACAATCGCTTGAACGCTTGGAAACCCAGAGATCTGCTCAGAACACGCTGGAGCTGGAGGCTTACTTTGGTATCGTGGGTAGCAGCAAACCAATGAAAAAAGTGTTCAAACTAATCGCCAAGGCGGCAACCATGACGGCCAATGTTTTGATTTCGGGTGAAAGCGGAACGGGCAAGGAGCTTGTCGCCCGGGCCATTCACTACAACAGTCCCCGCTCGTCTGCGGCCTTTGTTCCGGTGAACTGTGCGGCGATCCCCGATAGTCTCGTTGAAAGTGAACTTTTCGGCCATGAGAAAGGCGCCTTTACGGGTGCGAACGCAACCCGCACAGGCTTTTTTGAAGTGGCCGCCGGTGGCACTGTATTTCTGGACGAAATCGGTGACGCCAGCCAGAGCCTACAGGCCAAACTGCTCCGCGTCATGCAGAACAAGGAGATCATCAAGGTGGGCTCCAATCAGGTTGTCAAGGTCGACACACGTATTGTGGCGGCTACAAACAAAGATCTTCTGGATTTAGTCAACAGGAAGTTATTCCGGGAAGATTTGTATTACCGCATCGATGTGATCGATATTCCCATTCCGCCGTTACGCATGCGCAGTCAGGATGTGCCGCTGCTAACTCAACACATCACGGCCCAACTCTGTGAGGAGACCGGCGGTGAACCTATGTTTTTCTCAGATCGCGCAATAAAAGCAATGACCGCCTATTCGTGGCCGGGAAACGTGAGAGAGCTTGAGAATCTGATTCAAAAGCTATCTGTCACCGTGGACAACAATAGAGTGGTTATTGCTGATTTGCCCAGACCGATGCGGTTTTCTATCGATCATAAAATAGGGCTGCATCGCTCACTGGCCGCTGTCGAAAATGAGCACATTCAGAATGTATTGGCCAGTTTAGGAGGTAACAAAACACAGGCGGCCAAGATTTTGAAGATAGATCGCAAGACGTTGCGCGAGAAACTGAAAAAGATAGATAGTGACAATTAACCGGAAAGTTGTTGTTGCTCCAACGAGGAATCCGAGAAACACGCTATTCAACCAAGGATAGCCATTTTGACAAGGAAAAGGGACGTTTTTTACAACCAACATAGATATGCGTTCATATATAGTTTCGCCAGTGCATCAAGTCGGGAGCGTTGTTCGATTCGCAGGCATTAAGCGCGGGTACCCGGGGATGCCAGCGGCTGGAAAACCGCAGAAAAGACATCGCTTAACCTCAGGATACCAACAATTTTATCATCACGCTTCACCAGTAAGGACTGATGGTGACCCATAATCAATAAATGGATGGCCTCATCTAAGGTTGCATCCTCGTTCACACATTCATCGGCCGACAACGTATGCA
>JARFPZ010000511.1 GCA_029288035.1 Desulfosarcina sp. | reverse complement strand
ACCCAAAGGTAGATCGGGAGTTCGATCATCGTCGTCCACCATGGAGCTGTCGTAGGCAACGCCGGCCGTCAACAGCCAGGGGTCCGCCACCCGGTACTGGCCACCGACGGCAACATGCCAGGTATCCTTGTAGTTTCGATCAACGGTCAGTTTCGAGGCATCTTGCGAGGTCAACGTGACACCCACCTTGCCGAACTCCGACCAGTTCTGCCATCCCAAGTTGCCCATAATTGCCCAGGGGTCATTCAGCTCGTGATAAGCACTGAGCATAACTGCCTGAGGCATGGTAAACTCAACCTCTATTTCTGAGTCGAGCAGGCCTTGAGCCCGCAAAATGGCTTCCAGCCCGGGGCCAAGGTTGCTGAAATCGGGCTCGTCTTTAAATTCCAGGTCTCCCTCCGAAAGATAGGTCAGGCCGAAGCGCGTTCCCTTGCGCGGCTCCACCAAAACCCCCAGGTTCACCTGGTAGGTCCAGTCATCATCCTCAATCTTGAGCCTGCCGTCGTCTTGATTCGGACCGATGTTGTTCACAGCAGCTTTCTGATCCAGCACGCCGTATAATGCCACCACCCCGGCACCGAGCGACAGCCAGTCCGTCACCTGGTAGGCCACTGCCGGCTGAATCCCGAGTGCCTGCAATTTGATTTCCTGAATGTAATAGCGTCTCACCCAGTCATTTTCATACTCCAATCCCAAACCAAAGTAACCAACAGTGCTCAATCCAATTTTGAGCTTTGGCATCAAATTATGGACATAATACAGGCCGCCGGCCGGCAACCAGGTGCTCGCATCCCCGTCAGGGCCGGAGGTGGTGGTGCTGGAATCCGGGGAAAACTCCGCCCGCAGATAAAGCGGTTGGATACCGACCAGCAATTCCGACTTATCGAGCCGGGTCATCCCCGCCGGATTGGTGAAGACGGTTGTTGCATCTTGGGCCCGGGCTGCCCAGCCTGCGGCAGCGCAATTGCCATCACCAGTGACGTGATGGCCAGCATGTTGAAAATTAGGTTCCTCATTTTTCTCCCTCATTATTCTATTTGTCGTGATTTACTTCTCCTTTGCGTTGGTTCGTTTGTGCTTGACGTTCCGGTTCAGCGGCAGCGCACCTTCGGCGTCCACTGCAACATTTTGTCAGCTACTTAAGATGCTTCATCCGAACCTTTCTTCAGCATCTGAATCAGCTCTTTTTCGAGCTCGCTGAAAAGCTGGGCGTATTCCCTGCGACGAACAGGGGCAACATCCGTCGAGTTATGGGACCAAAACTGATGGGCATCGAGGTATGTCAAATAATCGTTGTAAATATCTCTGAAGGTCTCATCGGCCTTGTATCGTTTTTCGATATAGCTTCGGATTGCGGAAAGATGATCTGGAATTGTAAGGGTCATGGGCAAGTGCTCCCAGCTTAGCGTGGCTCAGCTTTATCTAAAGCTGATGATAATGTTCGAAAAACAACAGGTTACGTGTTGAATACTGTTAGCCTGCGTTAATGTAATTAAATTATCTTGAAAAATTTGTGAACCTACGTTAGGTTAAACTATATCTAAACTAGACTGCTTAACAGTGCGTAAATATTCGTTTTCTGCTAACCGATCGTTAGCCGGTATTATCCCATACCCATAACCCGGCAGGTACGCTATAATGGACAGTAATCGCGTGACAGACCCAAAAACCATCGAGGAACAGCTCCATCGGATTCTGTCCAGCCCTGATTTCGACGCTACAGCACGTCAAAAAAAATTTCTGCGCTATGTTACCCAAATGTTTCTTGAAGTGCGGGCCGGCGAAATCAAAGGCTACACCGTCGCAACGGATGTTTTTGGCCGCCAAACGGACTTTGACCCCAGCACGGACCCCATCGTCAGCGTCGAAGCAAAGCGGCTGCGCCGGGCCCTGGAGCACTATTATCTGACAGCCGGCAGGCGCGACAGGGTGCGGATCACCATTCCCAAGGGCGGCTATGTGCCGTCGTTTCTTTTTCAGCCCAGCGCGGATTCGAGCCGTTCGTCACCGGAAAGCGAATCCAATAAAAATGGACGGGGAGATCCCTGGCCGTCGGTGCTTATCCGGCCATTTCAAAATCTTTCTGAAGGCACGGGGCCCGATTACGTGGCGGAAGGATGCATGACGGAATTGGCCATCGAACTGTCCCGCTATCAGGATATCCGAGTATTAATGAAACCTTCGGATCCGGAAGGGCAGCCCATCGAGGAACCCACGGCGCGGTTTTCAATCAACGGCAGTGTCCGCTATGGGGCCCACAAACTCAATGTGACGGTCCAGCTTCTCGACCAACAAACACACCGGCAGTTATGGGGCGACCTGTATGAGTGCGATATGAAGACGAATGACCTGGTGGTGTTTCAAAGAGAGACCGCGCAAATCGTTGCTGCCAAGATCGCCCAGGGACAGGGCTATATATCTCAAACCCTCTCCCTTGAATCGCAGAACAAGCCGCCCACGGAAATGGAAACCTATGAGGCGCTGTTAAAATTTTATAAACACGAAGTAACCTTCACAAGCGAGTCGCTAAAAGATGCCCTGGCTGCGTTGAAGGAGGCCGCGGTCAGAGAGCCTGAATCCCCTCAGGTCTGGACGTGTTTGGGTCTTCTGTATTGCTATAACTTAACTATGGATTCAATTGCAGGACAGACACCTGTCGAAAAGGCCGTCGAATTTTCCGAAAAAGGGGTACGCCTGAATCCGTCCAATCAAAGGGCTCGCGTGGCGTTGGCAATGGCTCGCCTGTTAAATAATCAGCTGACAGAGGGACTTGTAGAGGCCAGAAACGCGTTGGCCCTGAACCCCAATTCGTTGATTTTTATGGATACGATCGGACACATTTTGGCGCCGCTGGGCGATTGGGATTTGGGGACGGATTTAATAAAAAAGGCGATAAAGCTGAACCCGTATCACCGACCCTATGTCTACCATGTCTTGTGTGCTGACTGGATCCGGAAAAAAGAGTATGAAAGGGCTTACTTGGAGACTTTGAACTTCAGGCTTCCATCGTTGTTTTGGGACCCAATGTGGCAAGCGACCTCATTGGGCCTTTTGGGAAGAACCGACGAAGGAAATTCATATGTCGAAGCCCTTCTGGCGATACAGCCCAATTTTCCAGATC
>JARFPZ010000486.1 GCA_029288035.1 Desulfosarcina sp. | reverse complement strand
GCTGGCGGAGGGAAAAACCAATAAAGAGAAAATCGAGCCTGTCGGGTTTCTGATGTCGCTTGTTAAAACGATTCCGACGATCCTGAAACACAACAAATTTTCGGACTGTACCGAAAACAAAGAACGTGAAGTGGCCCACCTGTTGACGATGTATGGGTTTATCGGCTGCTTTATCGTGACCAGCGTTGTTTTTCTGATTCTCTACGGCTCATATTTGCTGCCCGACGGCCCCTTACACGGTCCCTGGTCTCAGATGAATCCCATCAAATGGCTGGCCAATATCAGTGGTATTGCCATTATCGTTGGAACCATTTTATTGATCAAAAGCCGCAAGGCCAAGGAAGATCAGGCATCCGGATACTGGGATTGGACCCTCGTTTGGCTGGCTTTCGGTTTGGGTGCCACCGGTATGGCGACCGAGCTGACCCGGCTTGCCGGATGGGAGTTTATAACCTACCTGATGTACTACATTCATCTCATGCTGGTTTTCAGCGCGATTGTCTATTTACCGTTTTCAAAGCTGTCTCACCTGGTGTATCGTACGGTGGCCATGGCCTACAATGAGTATGCAGGACGCAATTTTAATTAGCTATTAAACTTAAAATTTAAAAAAGGGAAGCGATATCAGCTTCCCTTTTTTTATGGAAATAGTATTTAAACTTCAGAGAATTCCCTCAACAGCCCGGGTAGCAGATATACGCTTTTCCATTTCTTATGCTCCTCGAAAACGATGTTGTTGGTGCTTAATACAGCCGTTTGTGGTTTAATTATCTGCGAATTTCAGAAAGGCACGTCATAGCCTATTTTCGGCCAACAAGTTGGCAAAATAATCGAAAGGTATTACATCAATGCCATCCTCTGTCCGCAACACAGGCCCATGAGGATAAACGACGACCCTGCGCTGTAGGCCCTCGAGCTTGGCGATTGCGCGTAGCCCTTTGCACCATTTTTCTGAAAATTTCCTGCCTGATTTTGCTTCTACGGCGACGAATTTCCCATTTCGCAGCAACAAAAAATCAACTTCGGTTTCGATGCTGCCCGCAGGTGCCCAGTAATACATATCATCGAAAATACAGCGATAATCTTTATATGCCCTAAGTAATTGAGCGACCAAACCTTCAAACAGAGGTCCTATTTCTTCAGGTACTAAAGCTCCTGAGGAGCGTTTGATCGCCCTTACCAGACCGGGATCACACCAGTACCACTTGGGTAGCTTTCGTTCCCGTACCCGCATTTTAGCCTCATAAGCGGGAAGACGGAAACATAGCAGGGTCTCTTCGAGAATTTCTAGATACCCTGCCACGGTCGTTCTGGCAACTCCTGCTTCTCTGGCAATATTGCTTACATTAAGGACTTGGCCTTGATAAATGGCGGCGATCGGAAGGAAACGGGCGAAACCGGACAGGTTTCGCACCAAGGCTTCTGCTTGAATTTATTCCTTCAGATATAACTGTGTGTAGGCTGTCAGTGTTTCCGATTTATCAACTGAGTCCCAGACAATAGGCAGCAATCCAAATTGAAGCGCACTTTCTACATCAAGCGGCTCGCCGAGCTCTTCAGGGACAAAGGGATGCATAGATCGGTTCAATGCACGACCGGCAAGCAGGTTGACACCGGCTCTTTTAAGCTTGCGAGCGCTTGATCCACACAGCACAAATTTAAGTTGCTTTTTTTCGATAAACCGATGCACCTCATTTAGCAGTGCCGGCAGCCGTTGTACTTCGTCGATGACCACCCACTTGCCGGATGGAACAGCGCGCAGCCAGTTTGCAAAAAGTCTGGTATTGGCCAGCAGGTCTTGATATGTGGCTTCGGACAATAAATCGATCACATGCGCATCGGGAAAGAGAGCCCGCAACCAGGTGCTCTTGCCCGTACCCCTGGGTCCAAGAAGAAAAAAGCTTTGTGGGGGTGGGGCGAGGATTCTTTTTAGCATTTTGTTTACCATGTCGTCAAATTACATCGAAAAATGACAACAATATAGTCAAAAGCTATCCTCAATTCAAACTAAAATTGGCGAAGTTGTATACAACAAAGCAATTTTGCATGGCAAATTATTTATTTCAATTTCTATTACCCGGTTCATGGGGATTAATGAATGATAGTGTTCTTTTTTATGATGAATGCTTGGATATTTGAACATTTCAATGTGTCAATTTGGTCCGGCAAGAATTGCAACTGAATATTCTCTCTCGCAGCCGAAGTCCAACATACAATTATGGTCAAAGCGTCAGGGTTTTGATTTTTGGTCTTTCAATCCTTTTTTCTTTTCTAATAGTCTTGTAACATACCGCAATAAAACTGGAAACAGATAGAGAGATACAATTAAGTAAAATAAACTTAACTAACTGTTAATTATATATTATTTAATATTTCAAGAAGATCTATTGAGATTGCCATATTATTTTGCATTGCAACATTTTGACTTGACAATAAAAAAGAGTATGGTATTTTTTCTTAAATTTTAGAATGGTGCGGATCACTGATTTCGCTTATTGCTCAGTCACCCGCAGTTCATTGTGAGGATGACTTGGGTTGGAGAGAAAGATCTTTTGGATAAACAAATATTAAATACTGGGGTAATGTTGTAATGGATGCTGACAAAGAAAAGAAACCAATGGAAAATATGGCCAACTGGGCAGACTACGGCGTTGGTGGTTATGAAGATCTGACGGCCATGTTCAGAAAGCTCTACGGGCTGGATTGGATGCCGGAAGTCAAAGATATGCCGAACTATTTTGATACATGGACTCTGACTATGAAAGACTATGCAAAGCCCTTTCATGATTATCTGGGTCTGATAGGTTTGGTTTCCAAAGATGAGTACCTGGCATTACGCGGTCAATATAAAGAACTGAAAAAGACCTTCGAACGCCAAGAAAAAAAGCTTTTGGATAGAGACGATAGGATCGCCGACCAAAAAAAACAGATGTCAAGTATGAAGGCAATCCTTACCAAACGGAAAAAAGAGATAGAAAATCAGAAAAAGATTGCTGCAGAACAAAAGAAAGAGCTCCTAAGTCAAAACAGCCAGATAGAAGATTTAAAAAAACAGGTTGCTGACCAAAAAGAGGACATCGCGGCTCAAAGAAAAGAAATCGCCGTTCAGAAAAAAGCCATTGCTGAACGGCAGAAAGAGTTTGCAGATCAACAGAAAATGCTAGCCGCTCAAAAAAAGGAAATTAAAAATGGATTAGCCGTCCTAAAGCAATTACAGGGCAACACAGTCGGCAAATAAAGGTGTCAGATTACACGATCTGGGATATAATTTATCGCTTTAGATAAACAATCCTTACTGATTAACAAGGTGGCAAGCGACGCCTCTTTCTTCGGTAATCGAAGGAGAATCGGTACGTTCGTGCAGAACGTGGATAACGACTGACACCAGATGTTCTTGAATCGCTTTGCACGTTCTGCACGAACGGTTATATTACTGATGGACATTATGCTGGGCTCATCTTTCCCGCCCTGTCTTGATTTACCATCAGGGCAAAGGGTTGAACTTGCAAGGTAAGTGTAAAGATGATAGGTTGTTTTAAAAATGGAGTTAGGAAAGAAAACAATACTTCGATAGATAGGGTAGAAACATAAGCGACCCACAGTCTAAAGGGAGGGATTAGCGGTGAGTACATTACAAGAGGCGGAAAAGCTGCTTTCGGGCATGACCCAGGGAGAAAAGGCGCAGTTGCTCCAATTGGTAGCCCGCGATATGGGCGATGCCTATCCCGGCATCGACAGCATTCCCAGCGTTTGTGGCGGAGAGCCATGTATTGTTCGCACCAGAATTCCAGTCTGGGTGCTTGTGAACGCCAGAGAGCTGGGAACTAACGAAGCGAACTTGTTGCGGTGCTACCCCACGCTGCGAGCTGAAGATCTGGCGAATGCTTGGGCGTACTTTCGTTCGCACAGGCAAGAGATTGAACTGCAAATCCGTGAGAATGAGGCCGCATAAGAATGGCACGGTTGTATGCTAATGAGAATTTCCCTCTACCGGTGGTTGAGGAACTAAGGCGGTTGGGACATGAGGTGCTGACTACTTACGAGGCGGGCGATGCTGGAAAATCAGTGCCGGACGAACAGGTATTGGCTTCTGCCACTGCCGAAGGCAGGGCCCTTGTGACAATTAATCGCAAGCATTTTATCCACCTGCATAATGCCAATCCCGACCATGCCGGCATCATAGTTTGCAGCTTCGATCCAGACTTCACTGGACAGGCCAACAGAATCCACGCGGCCATCGATTCGAGGGCACAGCTTTCGGGCGAGCTCGTCCGCATTAACCGTCCCCAACGGTAACTTGGTCTGCATTTTTTGCTGCATCCTGTCGGATCAAGCTATGTGCTTGTGACCGATAAATATAAGGGTCAAGTCTACGTTTGAACTTTGGTAAAATTTTTTAAAAGTCAAACGTAGACTTGCCCCCCAAAGATTGCAAATTGGGGCCCATGTGTCAGTCGGATTTCATCGCAGCAGGCGCCGTCTTAAAACCTCACCGATATTGCGATTACCGTGGATGATACCAAAGATAAAAATGTTTGGGTTAGCCAGTTGGTAAATAATGCAATATTTTTTTTCGATAATTTGCCGGTATTCAAACTGACCGATCTGTGATAGCACATCAGGGATGTGGCCGCGTTTGGGATTTTCTGAAGGCTGTTGTATGTTTTGCGGATATTTTGGACCGTATCCTTATATTGATTTTTTTACGAGTTCATCTGGGTTGAATTTGTGGCAAAAAACAGCCAAGATATAGACCAATTTTGACCCGGATATTCGGGGAAACTCGCCAAGGGGCTGTGATCATTATCCGCTTAATGGGTCATTTCCTATTATTGTTCCTAATTATATTGCAATGAAGGTGCACGGAATTGGGAATTTTACAAACAGGTCGGATTGACATCGCATATGAAGCATCAGGCGGCGGGGAAGCAGGCGTCGTCATTCTGATTCGGGGGCAAGGGACACAACTGATCCATTGGCCGGAATCGTTTTACGAAGGGTTTTCGAATCAGGGGTTTCTAACGATTCGATTCGACAACAGGGATACCGGCCTCTCCAGTAAATTTGATCGCATTGCCGGCCAAGAACTTGAAGCACTTAAGCGTCGGCTTGCAGTCGGAGAGAATATCGATCCGCCCTATACCATGGATGATATGGCACTGGACGCTGTTGCGCTCATGGATGAACTGGACATCGAAAACGCCCACATCATCGGTATTTCTATGGGCGGATTCATTGCCCAGTTGCTGGCGGCGAAATATCCTTCGCGGGTGCTTTCGATGACGTCGATCATGTCCGCCAGCGGAATTGTCGATCTTACCCTCATTGACGCGTTGTGGTCGGTTCCAAAATCCCGTGAAGACTATATCCAGGAGTGGGTTGAATACGTTCGCCAGTTTGGAAGTAAGAAATATTTTGAAGGTGATGATTACTCGCGCCGGATCGCTGCAGCCGCATTCGACCGCTGCTACTCGCCTGACGGCGCCAATCGTCAGCTACTTGCCATTTTTTCCAGAAAAAATCCAAAAGATTGGGTCAAATCGATTTCAGTACCGACCTTGGTGGTTCACGGTTCCGACGATTTGCTGATTTCCCCCTCAAGGGGCCAGGAGACCGCCAGGATAATTCCAAACGCAACATTTCAATTGATCGACGGCATGGGGCACGACATCCCTCCCCGTCTTGGAAAATTGCTTGCTGATGTCGTTCTTGCGCATATCCTGAAAGACGCAAACTGCAAAACCTAATCTTAATGACAAAGGAGGATACATCATGTCAGAGCTGATGAAACTTGAGGAACTATTGCTCACAGGGCGGATAAACCGGCGTCAATTTTTAGGGCGTCTTTCCGTTCTGGGATTAGCGGGGGCCGTCTCCCCTTCACTTTGGAAAACCATCGCACTTGCCGAGACCCCGAAAAAGGGAGGCAACTTCCGTATCGGACTTACTGGAGGCAGCACCGCTGAATCGCTCGATCCCGCAACTTACGGGACCGGGGTGATCAATCACTTCATGGTGGGCGCGATCGGCAACTGCCTGGCAGAGATTGACCATAACGGCGAGGTGATCCCGGAACTGGCCGAGTCGTGGGAAACAAGTCCGGGCGCCGATGCCTGGACCTTCCGCCTGCGCCGGGACGTGACGTTTCACAACGGTAAGACACTGGCGGCCGATGATGTGATTGCCTCTATCAACCACCACCGCGGCGAAGACACCAAATCGGCTGGCAAACCGCTTCTAAAAGCGGTAACCGAAATCCGCAAGGTTGATGACCGGACCGTTGTATTCGAACTGGGGAGCGGCAATGCAGATTTTCCCTATGTTTTATCAGAGTATTTCTTTATAATCTTTCCGTCCAAAGACGGTCGGTGTGACTGGAAATCAGGTGTTGCCACCGGCGGCTACAAGCTAACCGAGTTCGAGCCGGGCGTGCGCTATGTGGGCGAGCGCAATCCGGACTACTGGAAGAAAGGGCGGGCCCATTTCGATCGGGTGGAGCTGGTGCCGCTCGCGGACCAGGCAACCCGAACGAACGCTTTGATGACCGGCCAAGTCGACTGCATCGGCTCGGTCGATCTCAGCACCGCGCATCTCCTGAAACGCAAGTCCGGGCTCACCATTAACGCCGTTACCGGGACACAACATTTTACCATGCCGATGTTTACAGACGTTGCGCCCTTCGACGATGTCAATGTACGTCTTGCCCTCAAATATGCGATCAACCGCGAACAGCTTGTCAAAATCCTGCTTTCCGGATTCGGACAGGTGGGAAACGACAGCCCGATCACACCGGCCAACCGCTATTTCAATACCGACATGGCGCAGCGCAAGTATGATCCGGAAAAGGCCCGTTACCACCTGAAACAAGCCGGCCTCGACAGCCTGACGGTGGAGCTTCACGCCGCCGACGCCGCGTTTCCGAAGGCCATCGATGCTGGGGTGCTTTTCAGCGAGTCGGCTGCCAAAGCAGGCATCGAGATTAAGGTCGTGCGCGAACCGAATGACGGCTACTGGTCGAATGTCTGGTTGAAAAAGCCGTTTGTCACCTGTTTCTGGAGCGGCCGACCCACCGAGGACCTGATGTTTACGACCGCCTACGCGGCAGATTCCCCCTGGAACGATGCGCACTGGAAGAACGAGCGTTTCAACAAACTGCTGGTCGAGGCGCGTACTGAACTCGACGCCGATCGCCGCCGCGCGATGTACTGGGAGATGCAGGAGATCGTGCGTAACGACGGCGGTACGATCATCCCGGTCTATGCGCAATACGTATTTGCCAGTCGGAGCAACCTGGCTCATGGCCCTCTGGCTGCAAATCGAGACGTCGACGGCTGGAAGTCGATGGAACGCTGGTGGTATATGTCATGATGTAACATAAAACTTTTTACTTTTGGTGACCTCTGGTTTTCAAATCACATAAGGTAGTAAAAATGATCCATATTCGGGGCACTGTCAAAGCTTGTGCAGTGAAGCTGCCGGAAGCCATTTAAATACCTGATGGTTCACGCGTGATTGTGACAATTCTTGAGCCACCTACCGATATCGAGGATAAGCTCTTGTCACAAGAACTTGAAAACGAAGATATAGAGTTCGTGCAGGCTTGTCGTGGGCGTCTGGGTAAACTACTTCAAACGGCTGATAGGTAATGACAGACTACCCAAAACAGGGAGAAATTTGGTGGGCCCTTTTTTATGAAGGTTGGGAACGCCCATCGATCGTTGTCTCAAGAAACGAGCTTAACCGGGTGGGCTAATATTGGTTGTTCCTTGCACTTCTTCACGGGTGCAAGAGCGATCCGTTTATTCGAATCATGTTCTCATCCCCTCAGGCACTGGCGAGCCAACCAGAGATACTATAGCACAGACCCATCTCATTTAACCCATCGAAGTGAGTTATTTGGAAAGAAAAATGGGGAAGTTGGAAATTGAGCAGCTGGCAGAAATTTTGTTAGCCATTGCCTGGACCATTGACCTGTTCGATACAGCTCGGTAATGTCTATGCCTTCTAATTCTAAGTTCTTCCTGCAGCTCCATAAGGTATTAAGAGCTCGGTCTAACCGCATTCTATGGATTAACGAGGTGGCAGGCGACGCCTCTTTCTTCGGTGATTGTCGTCCAGGTCGGGTATTCTTGGCGGCAGATGTCCATACAACGCTGGCAGCGAGGGTGAAAATAGCAGCCTGAGGGCGGATTGACCGCCGACGCCACCTCTCCTTCTAGTTTCACGGCGGCTTTGCGTAGGGCAGGGTCCGGAATGGGGGAGGCCTCTCGTAGTACATAAGTGTAAGGGTGCAGGGGGTCATCAAATATCTCATCAACGCTGCCCTGTTCAACGATGCGCCCCAAGTACATGACGGCCACGCGTTGACAGAAGTAGCGCACCACCGCCAGATCATGGGAGATGAACAGATAGCTCAGATGGTGTTTTTGCTGCAGCTTACTTAACAGGATCAGGATCTGCGATTGAATGGACACATCCAGCGCGCTGACCGGTTCATCGGCAATGATCAAATCGGGTTCGAACACCAGGGCCCGGGCGACACCGATGCGCTGACGTTGCCCGCCACTGAACTCGTGGGGGAATTTGTCCATACTCTCGGCAGACAATCCCACTTCCTGCAGCAATGCCACCACCCGCTCTCTGATCTCGCTGCGCGGGGCAATTTTATGGACCTTGATCGGTTCGCTCAAGGTCTGTCCGACCGTCCGGCGCGGGTTGAGCGATGAATAGGGATCCTGAAATATGATCTGCATGCGTCGGCGCAGTAGGCGCAGCCGGGCGCGATCCGCATTGGCAACGTCTTCTCCACTGAGCTGCACCCGGCCCTTGTCGGGTTCCACCAATCGCAGGATGCACCGCCCCACCGTGGTTTTGCCGCAGCCGGATTCGCCCACCAGGCCGAAGGCTTCGCCCAGCTTCAAATGAAAGGAAACATTGTCGACGGCCCTGACCGTCATGGTGACCGGATTGGGAAATCCTCTTTTGATTTTAAAAAACTTCCGCAGGGCATCGACGGTCAGCAACGGATCAGGCATTTGAAACCTCCGGTGAATCATCGCCTTTCACCCAGCAACGCACCAAATGGTCGTCTTTTTGCTGCCAGGCAAGCAATTCAGCATTCCGGCGAGTACAAATGTCTATGCGGTGGTCGCAACGTTCGGCAAAGCGACAGCCGACAGGCATCCGATCGATGGGCGGCACGGTGCCGCGAATGGGAAATACTTCCTGGGTGCTGCGGTCCAGACGAGGGATGGATTTAAGCAGCGCCTCGGTATAGGGATGGACCGGATGTTGGAATAGCTCCCCCACCGCGGCCATCTCTACAATGTGGCCGGCATACATCACGGCAACGCGGTCGGCGATCATGGCCACGACGCCCAGGTCGTGGGTGATGAAAATCATCGACATCTGCCGCTGGGTTTTTAAATCAGCCATCAGCGCCAGCACTTGTGCCTGAATGGTGACATCCAGGGCGGTGGTGGGTTCATCCGCCAGGATGATCTCCGGCTGGCAGGCCAGGGCCATGGCGATCATTACCCGCTGGCGCATTCCGCCGCTGAGTTGGTGGGGGTAGTCGTTCAGGCGGCTTGCGGCTGAAGGAATTTTGACCTGCTCGAGCAGATCTAGGGCTTTTTCGCCGGCCCCCTTCCAGGACATCTGCCGATGATAAAAGAGTGCTTCGGCAACCTGCCGGCCGATGGTCAAAACCGGATTCAGGGAGGTCATGGGTTCCTGAAAGATCATGGCCAGCTGGTTGCCGCGGACGCTGCGCATATCGGCTTCGGTCAGATCGAGCAGATTTCGTCCGTTGAGCACAATGCGCCCTGTCTCCACCCGGCTGCCCGGCTCGGGCAGCAGCCGCATGATTGAAAAGGCGGTTACGCTCTTACCGCAGCCGGATTCGCCCACCAGGGCCAAGGTTTCATTGCGGCGCAACACAAAGCCGATCTCTTCAATGGCCCGTAGCCAACCCTTTTTGAGTTTAAAGGCGGTCGTTAAGTTGTCAACTTCCAGAACGGTTTCTTGCACAGATATAAACCTAACATAAAATTTTGGAACAAAATTTTATTCTCTCAATTTTGGGTCCAGGGCGTCGCGCAGGCCGTCGCCCAGCATGTTGAAGGCAAACACCGTGATCAGGATCACGGCACCAGGATAGACCGACAGCCAGGGGGCATCCAGAATAAACTCGAAGCCCTCGCGGATCATACCGCCCCAGGTGGGGATCGGCGGTTTCACGCCCAACCCGATAAAACTCAAAGAGGCTTCGATCCGCACGGCGGTGGCGATCCACAGGGAGGCCATGACAAGGATCTCTCCCAGGATATTGGGCAGAATATGTACGACCATGATGCGGATGTCGGAAAACCCCATGGCCCTGCCGGCCTCGACAAAATCCCTTTCCTTAACGGTCACCGTGGGGGCTCTGGCAATACGGGCGAACCGGGGTGCCACCGTCAGTGCAATGGCGACAATCAGATTGGTCAGGCTGGCACCCAGCACGGCCACGATCAGCAAACCCATGATCAGGGTTGGGAAAGACATGAACACATCCATCACCCGCATGATGGTGTTATCGACCCATCCGCCCTTGTAGCCGGCGACGAGCCCGAACGACCCCCCGATGATCAACCCCAAAAGGATTGACAATACGCCCACCGTCAGTGAAATGCGGGCGCCGTAAATAATCCGCGAAAGGATGTCCCGGCCGAAATGATCGGTTCCCAGCAGGTAGGTCTGCGACGAGGGTTGCAGGCGCTGCAAGATATGCTGCTCCACTGGATTGTACGGTGCCAGCAGGGGTGCCAGAACGGCGATGACCACCATGACGATCAGTATCACCAATCCTACCCAGGAGGTCTTGTTCTTATTGAAGACCTCGATGGTCTCTCCCAGGAAATGCTTGAATTTAGATCGCTTCCGAGGTGTCATTGGCGTTTCACCCTTGGATCGGTAGAGCCGTAGGTCAGATCGGTCAGCAAATTGGTGACCACGATAAAAAAGGCGTAGACCACCATCAGCCCCTGGAGCATACTGTAGTCGCGGTCATTGAGGGCCCCCACGATGAGTTTTCCCAGACCGGGACGGTTAAAGACGATTTCCGTTAAGACCGAGTTGCCGATCAGCACGCCCAGGTACAGACCGATGACCGTGATCACCGGAATCAACGCATTGCGCAGCGCGTGTCGGAACAGCACGACCATAGCGGGCACGCCTTTGGCCTTGGCCGTGCGGACGTAGTCCTCGCGCAAGACCTCCAGCATCGAAGAGCGCGTGGCCCGGGTGATGTAGGCCATCATGATCAACCCCAGGTTGATAGCGGGCAGCACCAGATGATACAAGCGCTGCACGGGATCGTCCATTTGGGGATCGCTGATGACCGGAAACCAGTCGAATTGCAGCGAGAAAACGAGAATCAGCAAAATGGCCGAGTAAAAGGCCGGAAACGAAAGGCCCAGCAGTGAAAAACTGCGGGTCAGGTAGTCCACATAAGAGTTGCGGTAAAGGGCTGTGACAACACCAAAGGGAATGCCAAAAATAATTCCCAGGACAACCCCCGCAATGGTCAACTCCAAGGTGTAAGGCAAGACGTTGAGCACGGCCGCCATCACCGGTTTTCCGGTGACGAGCGAGGAACCCAGATCGCCTTTGAGCGCCGCAAACAGGAATTCGAAATATTGGGTGGAGAGCGGGTCGTTTAGTCCGAGGCGCTCGCGCATGGCCTCCAGCGCTTCCGTGGTGGCGGAGTCTCCTAAAATGACAATTGCCGGATCGCCCGGAACGATGCGCACGATGATAAACACCACCGTCAGCACGGCGATCAAGGTGGGGATCGCGTAGAGAAGCCGTTTGGCGATAAATTTGACCATATTACTTCAACATCGTTGTTTCGTTGATGATCGGTCCCAATGTCAAGGCGGCTTTCAGATCGTAGCCGTAATCCAGATTGTCTTTGCGGACCCACACTTGCAGCAGTTCCAGGAATGGATAGGCCACACATGCATCCATGATTTTTTGCTGGGCCTGCTGCCACAGATCCTTTTGCTTCTGTGGGTCGGCTTCGGAGCGGGCCGCGTCTATCTCGGCATCGGCGACCGTGTTGTGTGAGAAATTGGTGACCGCCGTGGGCGTTGCCACAATGCTGCGGGAATGATAGAACTGGGTTAAATACGTGTCTGCAATGGGAAAACGCGCCGCACCATACAACACCAACGGACTGAGGTCTTTGCGAATCTGCTCGTGAAAGGTGGCATGTTCGACCACATCCAGTTCCAGGGTGATCCCCGCCCGACGCAGCTGCTCCTGAACGATCTGCATGGGCGCCAGCAGCGGCGGCCGTTTCGAAATAATCGCTTTGGTTTTAAATCCGTCCGGATAGCCGGCCTCTTTGAGAAGGGCCTTGGCTTTGTCCATATTATAGTCATAACGCACGACGTCGTTGGAATGCCCCAGGTAGCCATTGGGCACGACGGTAAAATTCAGCTGGGTGACGTCCTTACCCAAAAATGCGGCGACTTCATCCCGACTGATGGCGTGGGCGATTGCTTTGCGCACGCGGATGTCATCAAACGGTTTCTTCGTCATATTCATGTGCAT
>JARFPZ010000435.1 GCA_029288035.1 Desulfosarcina sp. | reverse complement strand
CCAAGGGGCAAATGGAAGCCGAAGTCAGCAATGCGCTGATTGCCTTTGAAAAAGATCACATGGGGCGCGGACCGGTGGATGTCAGAACCCATATCATTCAGGACATGGTGCTGATCCGCCTGAAGGGTGTATTGACCCCGGCCGAACAGCATCTTGCCAAAGATGAGGAAGGGATTAACCTTATCAAACAGGTACGGGCCAAACTGCTGGAAAACGCCAGCGAGATTCTGGCTGAGGTCATTAAGGGCATAACCGGTTGTGCGGTCATCAGTTTTCATACAGACATCAGCACGAAAACTGGTGAACGCATCATTGTCATTACTTTAGAGGAGGACATGGAACGTCGGTTGCCTTTGAAAAGATAACACCGATTTTTCTAGCTTGAACTCCTCTTAGATAGTAGCCATTTTTTGAATGAAAGAATTAATCAATAAATGCATCCAAACCATCACAGCGATACTAATATCCAGCATCGTTGTGTACGGCGTCTATGCACAAAAGGTATGCTGCAAAACCATTATAGACGCCTGTATCCCGGCATCCGATAGGATTTCAAGCGGCTATACCACCGGCAGCCATTGGACAACTTCCCAGTCACAACGCCGCAATATCCAACTGCAATCAAATCTTCGTTCTAAAATTATTCTGGCAGATTTTGGTGCAGGAAATACCTGCTGCCAGACCGACCGCTGTGATGGCGACAATCTATCGACGGAATTCAGCCTCTCATTTATCCATGACTTTAATCCGCTTCAAAAAATCGCAAGCTCCTTTGACGCCGGTAACAGTGCTGAAAAGCGTTAATTATGTTAACTGTCAATAGTATTTCTCAAACGGCCCGGGGAGGATTTGGGTGAAAAACTATCTTGTTAAAGACTTGATGGTACCCCTGTCGGAGTATGCGACGGTACCCATGGAGTCAACCTTGTTTGAGGCGCTGCTGGCCCTGGAAAAATCCCAGGAAGAGTTTGATCACACCATGGCGGAATGCAATATTTAACAACGAATATTATGAAAGCACTGAAAGAACTTTTCGACCGGATCGTACGATGCGTCAACATTAATCTGCGGGAACTCGATTATAACGTTCATCCGTTTGTCAAAAATCTTGTCCCTTTCGACCAGCTGGTAAAATTTTATGGCTTTTACGGCATCACGCCTCATCATCCGCTGGACTTTCAGTTCCTGCATTCCAATCTGGCGGGCAGCTACTTTTTAGGGAAATGCCGCACAACCAACTCAATTCTTTACAAGAGCGACATCCGGGGAGACGAGCTCAAGAAAAAGGGGGATGTATTCCAGTATCAGGATTTTCAAATCCTGATTTCCAGAGATGAAGAAATCCAGATCGAAGACAGTTTCCTGATCAAAACCCTTGTCCACAACTGCTCCCACGACCCGGAGACTCTTGAAAAATTTTTCATCAACAACACGCTATCTGCCCATTACGCTAATATCCACGGCTCACCCACCGACGGCAGCTTCCTGGGGCCTTTTGCCACGATAGACCTGACCACCATGAACGATTGTGTCATCGGGGCGTTTTCTTACGTTCAGGCTGGCGAGATCAACCATCTCCACATCAAGCCCGGAACCGTCTGGGTGCGCAACTTAGATAATTTCAACTTTTGGTACCAGTATCCCTTGGATAAATTGAGCCATTACATTCACTTTGCTGCAGGAAAACCACCACAGGGGCTTTTCATGGACTTTGTGGAAAAACATAAAAAAGCGTTTCAGCGCGTTTTCGAAACAGTGAACATTGATCCCTCTGTTACCGTACCCTCAAACGCCTCACTTGATCGGTATGCTGTGATCAAACCCAAAACCCTCATCAGCGACAACGTCTTGGTGGCGCAAAGGGCCTTCCTGCAAAATGCATGGATGGGCGTTGGTGCCAATGCCCAGGAAAATTGCTACATTATCAACTCACGCCTGGAAGGTTTTAATGTGACCGCCCATGGCGCCAAAATTATCGAAACGGACCTGGGTCAGAATATATTCGTCGGGTTTAACAGTTTCCTGCGGGGACGCTCCAAAAGTCGTTTATCCATCGGCAAGGAATGCATCATCATGCCCCATACCATCATCGATATTAAAGAACCATTAACCATGCCACCCGGACACCTGGTCTGGGGTCTGGTAACCTGTCCGGCGGATCTCGAGACCAACAGCATCTCTCTCAAAGAGCTAACCAAAATCAAAGAGGGTTTTTCGCGAGGAAGCATGTTCTTTGAAGGCACCGGGGCAAGCTTTGTAACAGCCCTTCGCGAACGCATCCATCACATCCTTGAAGCCAATGGTGCCTTTTACAATGGCACCAAGGACAGGGGGCATGCTCAGAATAACCAGAATATCTCATTCAACTTAATTCAACCCTACCCGGAAGGAGAGTTGAAAGGATTGTTTCCAACCATCATTATCCGGCCCTGAGATGGATCATGTTTATCACTCGAAAATGATGCTTCTCGAAGCCTGCGACGGTGAAGCTTAAAATCTTAAGCCCAAAACGTCTTTTAGCTTCAAACAGCCAGTGTATCCAACGTTTTTTATCCTTATAACCTATATGGAGACCTTTTTGGAGATTTGACAGATGTTACAGATGAGGAATGAGGGCATTGGAGTTACAATAGAACTGCAAATGAATTCGGCTATACTCTAACAGAGGTTTTGACTGCAGAGGGGAACCGTACTGCCTATGGGGACCGCAACTTTTCAACCGGCGCTTACACCTCCACTATTTACGATCCCACGGGGGCGCAGACTGTATTTTCTCAATCGGTAGATGGGCTTACCGTCAACAAGTCTCTTCCCTGTGGGATGGAGCTTGAATCTAAATACGATATAGACTCAGAGTACGGATTCAAATATGTGAAAGAAATAATGCAGCGATCTCCGTCAGGATTGGAGATGGTGACGACAAAAAATAAGACATATGAAGATACTGATTTTAATGACGTGCCGGACTTGATTACCGAAACAGTTGCGGTTAACGGCAAGACCACCACGCTCGCCCATAACACCCTTCTGACTGAAAAAGTCGTTACTTCCCCTGAGGGCAGGACCGTAAAATCGTTGTATGACCCAGACACTCTTTTAACCGAAAGTGTGAGCGTACCCGGTCTTTATGATACCCTCTATAACTATGATTCCAGAGGGAGGTTGACCTCTATTGGCACTAATACCAGGCAAACCGCGTTTGCCTATAATTCTGAGGGATTCCTTGAAACCGTCACAATTGCGGACTCTCTCGTCGGACCAAGCTATGCCTCGCTATTTTATTAAGAAATCTGCCGGATATGGTCATTTTTCAGCCTCAGGCTGCACTTTTTAGGGTCAAAAACATGGTCGTAAGGATTTTGAGATTCTTTATAATTTTGAAAGGTCCTTTTGCTTGATACCCTGTCCCAATGGCCCCTTACCGATACCCGGCCAGATGCGCAACACACCCAAAAGCCCTCTGATCAGAATCCAGAATGCAACTATCAGCCAAATCCGGGTAAAACTTTCGGGCTGGCTCAAATCCAGCAGCTGTATGGCGATCACACCGCCGCCCGTGGCCAGAACGACCACATTTCTTAAATAGCGAAAATCACCTGTACCCCAGTGAATTCCGTCTGTGGCAAATGATAGAGCGCTGATCGGTTGGGCGGCGGCAGCCACCAGCCAGGCCGGCATAAACAGGGCCAAGGCAACGTCAGGGACAAGGAGACCGGCTGCCAATGGTCGCCCGAACAGCATGGCAAAGGCCAGCAGTGTTCCAGCCGCCAGGCTCCAAAGGCAGGCCAGGTAAGCAACCTTTCGTGCCTGTTCAACCTGACGCGAACCGATAAAGTATCCGACCAGACTCTGGGCAGTGACGGCAAATGCATCCAGAGAGAGGTTGGCAAATACCCAGAACTGTCGGATTGCCTGGTGGGCGGCACCGGCTTCCGGCCCGATTCGTGTTGCAGCCCGAGTTGCCAGCAGTAGAAACAGGGTCAATAATCCGGTCCGCACAAACAATTCTCCCCCCACCTGCAGCAATTTTTTGGCCTCGCCCATTTGCAGGCGGTCCGGTAATCCGAGTCGCTTATAGATCGCAAAACCTGCGCCGACAGCGCCCAACCATTGGCTAGCGGCACTTGCGGCAGCGGCACCGACAATGCCCAGGGGCGGAATCGGACCCCAACCAAAAATAAACACGGCGTCCAGAAGGATGTTGAGAGCGTTTACCCCGGCGGCGACCCAGAGCGGCGTGCGCATATCCTGCAGGCCCCGCAGACAGCCGAATGCGGCAATCGTTGCCAGCACGGCCGGCGCACCGATCAGCCGAATCTGGATATAGTCGGTGGCCATCCGATGAACATCGGCAGCAGCTCCCATCAACCGGGCCACCGGTGCTGCCGCAAAGATGCCCAGGACCGCCAGCAGACTGCCGCAGATCAACCCCATGCCAAACGATAGATTGCCCATGCGTGCAGCCTGTGACTGATCCCGGCGACCGAGCGCGTATGACAATTCGGTTTGGGTTCCTATGCCGAGGAAATTAAAAATCCAGAACACGCTCGACAGGGCCATGGTGCCGACTCCCAGTGCAGCAAGCGGTGCGGCGCCGAGCCGGGCAATGAACGCGGTATCGACCAGTCCCGTAAGTGGTTCGGCCACCAAAGACAGCAATACGGGCAACATCAGGCCCAGCAGCGTGCGGTGCGGTCGGACAAAAAACGGATGGTCGGTGGTTTTGGCATCATTTCGCATCGGTTTCGGATGTACTTCCACGTATTGAGATATCAATTCAACGGAATTAATAGCCAATCCTGATAACGGGAGCGAGCTTTTCTGTCAACAATGATTTTTTGCGGTGGTAAAAGTCGCTCAGATGGTTCCCGCCCTGGGTGCCATCGATATCAGGGATGTTTTCCCGTAGGAGGGCGATAAAACGGAGACCTGTATGGTCCCGGATTTCGCACCCAATTGAGGCCATCAATCCCATCAACTTCCCAAATAGGTGTAAAAAAAAATTGGTAATTTTATCTATATCTTAACCAAATACACCATATATTGTGTTTGATTTTATCTTGACATACTAATTTTTTTGATTCATGTATTTCGAAACGGAGAGGGAGTCAGGATATGTCATCAAAGAAAAAGCGTCGAAAAAAGCGCAAATCCAACAGTCGGGTCGCATCCACCGTACACGCCAAGCAGAAGGGCGCCGGCAATCATGCCGGCCACCCGATTCCAGAAATGGGTCAGACAACGCCTTCCGATTCGGCCGACGAAATCATTAAATTGATATCTAAAGGAAGCGCCAGAGCAGCGGTCATCAAGGCCAAACTCTATCACAAACACCATGGTACGGATGAATCTGAAATAATATTGGTGGACGCATATGCTGCTCGAATTCGCGAAATGATAGCCAAGGGCTATAGCCTTGAAGCCAAAACGCTGCTGGAATTGATCAAAGAACGATATAATTGCCCGGATCTTCTTCTATCCGAGTTAAATGGCGTCATTGCCATCCGCGAAGGAAAGTTAGATGAACTGGTGCGGCCCTTGGACGATCCCGGAATATTACCTGAAAAACGTACCACCATCGAAAGAATCATTAAAAATGAGCTCGTCGACCTCAACCTGCTGGCGCAGAACGCCGGTACTTCCAAAGATAATCCATTAAAAATCGGCGCCCAGGCTGTCGCAGAGGCATTTACAAAAGTAACCGCCGGTTTTGTAGAAGATGCGGAAATCGCCCTGCCGTCGATTTCGCGCCGCAGCCCGCTGGCACCCTGGAAAATGCTCATCCGGGCGCTTAACTGTTTTTACCGCCAGGATGACGAAAAATGCCGGAAGTATCTCGAGGCGGTGGATTCCGAATCGGTGCCCGGGCGAATTGTGCCGTTAATGCGCGAGATGATTGCGGAAAAATTTAAGGCAAATCACGGTGAAAATTCGTTAATTTTGCTTGAAACCGTCACCGGAAGCAGGAAAAAGAGCCGGGATGCCTTGAGACGGCTTGACAACACCCTGACCGCGAAAAAATCTCACAAATTGTTTAAAGCAATCCGCAATGCCTTAAAAATCTGTGATCAGAGCGATCCCGGGCTTGTCGAGAAACTGAAACAGCATATCGCCATACGATCCTGGATGTTAGACTTCGAGGTGGTCGACGTGAACAGGGCTTTGGGCGGACCTTCACTAAAAGACGCTTATTTTTGGCGGCTGTATGCGCGGGCAGCGGAAATGAAGGGAAATTTCCTGTGGGCGTGTGCGATGTTGGCAGAATTTCGCAAGCACGCCCTGCACGAGGGATGGTTCAGCGAAAAGAGTGAAGAGACTTCGGCGATCTACCTTTACATGGCGGACTTGCTAAACCGGCTGCCAACCGAGGATTTTGAATGGCTACAGTCTGAATTCGAAGCTGAATTCAAGGGGTTTGGATTCTACTATAGCGATCAGCCACCATCCATCCAGGAGGGCGCTCGTAAAGATACCGCAAAGCCCTTCGATACCTATTTTCTTTATCCGGAACGATTGTATCAAATGGCCGCTGCGATCAGTCCGACGGATGAGACATTCCGGCAATGGCTGGCGTGGACCGAAACCCACACGCCGCACTGGAAAAATTGCGATGAAGTGGCCCTTGCCTGGCATGCAGCCTTTCCGGATAACACGCGGCCGCTCTTGTATCTGATGAAATCGGCCGAGAATAGAAAGGCACTTAAAAAGGCCCTCGGCTATTTGGATACGGCCGAACAGATTGACAATTTAAATCCCGACGTCAGAAAAGCGAGGTTGCGCCTGCTGGTGGCTGCCGCCGTCCGCCATTTGAAGCAGAATAAGACCCATCTGGCCCAAAAAGATATTACCGCAATCGAGGATTTGCCCAAGTCCCGTGAGGGGGATCGACCGGCCCTCGGGGTGGCATTGAAATCCGTGTGTGCGATGATTGACAAAGATGAATCCGAATGGGTCCGGTGGCGCCGTGAACTGACCAAACTGCTCGAATATCCGCTGGCTGCTCAAGTGGTTTTACAAGGATTGTCGACCAATTGCGGTCTGTCCCAGCGGCAAATCAATTCTCTGGCATCCGATAAGGATGCCTTGGAAGGAAACGATTTGGTGAATGCCATGGCAAGAGGCTGCCAGGTTGCGGATTATATGGGAATTGCCGCTGCGATTCCAAGAGGCTATGAAAAAAAATTAAGGGATTTTTTTTCGAACGAAGACAACTTACATGATACGGCCGCCATCAGGATAATTGCCGAAACCGCCTTGAAAAATAGCAATCTTGAACTTGCCTACGCGGCTGCAGGCGCCGGGTTATTGCAGACCGGTGTCACTGTGGCAAGATTTTTGCTCCTGCGCGCTCGGTCACTACCGGGCTGGGAGATAGATCGACAGGATGATTGCATTACGGCGGCAATTGAACTGGCCCGCCGCGAAAGGGATCTGGACCTGATTGATGAGGCCATCGAGTTGCGCCGGAATGGAAACGGGTGGCCATTCGGATTTTCAATCTTCAACCCGATAATCGGTAAAGATAAACCATCCATGGATACCGAAGCATTGAATCAAGTATTGCAGCGCGAAAAGAATGCGCGCGAATACCCGTCGAGTATGATGGATGATTTTATTGACGATTTTGATGACGATGATGACGAAAGCAACTGTCGCTATTGTGATGTCAAGAATTGTCCGGATCGGACGGCGCCATACTTGCCGGATGAATTACATACTGAAGATGGTGATGATGACGACCTTGATATTGACGAATTGCCGGATTTCAACACCCTTTTGGATGATTTTCTACCCGATTTTCCGCCGGAATTGATGAGATTGATCGCGAAAGTATTCTCAAAGCATGGCAAAAACGGCACGTTCCCCCATCGGGAAGAGGTGGCGCGCAAAGACCCCTGGCTGGCGGATCAACTGCTGCGGGAAATGCAAAAAGCTGAGTCTGACGGCAGCCTGCCGGACGTTGACTGCAACTGGTTTCCCGGCTGGCGACCCGTAAAGCCGAAGCGCAATTGGTGTTAAAAAGAGGACCCCGCGATGACGAAAAATTATAATTTACCCGTATTGGACGAAAACCCGCACACTATCATTGGGGTGACGCCGGATGCCACGCCGGAAGAAATTCGCGCGGCTTATCTGAATAAAATAAAGGAATACCCGCCCGAAACGTTTGCCGCGGAATTTGAACGTATACGGGATGCCTATGCGATTCTGAGCGATGCGCGCTACCGGAGCCGTCTGATGCTTCAGTCGATTAATCCCGAAGCGCCGTTGGAAACGCTGCTCGACCATCGAAAGCAAACGCGGCATTTTGTCGGGCCCGAAGCATGGCTGGCCGCCATGCGGGAGCGATAATTGTGACTTTAAACGAACATTTTACGGAAGCGAAAAGCAAGGAAGCACTCAGGGTACTCATTTTGCAGCGTTTTGCCGGGTGGCTTGACGATGTTTTGGCTGAAGAAAAACCGCTGGAAGGCATTGCAGAGGAGGTGCTCACCGAATTGTTCGATGAAAAGGAACCTGACACTGTCGGCCCGGAAGCTGGCGCTAGTGATTTATATTCGACCTGGTCAGCGCTGACAGCATTGATCCAGGAAATAAAATTGCAGGGCCGGGCCTTTAAACAACTAAGTGAGAAAATAGCCCCGTTTACCGGTATGGAGACGATGATCGACAAACTTCTTACGACCCACCAAGAAGCCATATCCGATGTCCGCCGCATTGCGGAAGAGGGCCGGACGGATCGCACCGAACGTGAGACCGAATTGAAGCGCACCGCACGCCAACGTGCCCGGCGTGAACTCATCGGTGTTATCACCGAACTCCGCGACAGCTTGACCATCGGCTTGCGCTCGGCTGTTGAAAGTCAACGTAAAATGGAAGAACAGTCTAAACGGCGTCGGCTGAAAAAATTTTTCATCCATCGGTCGGCCGACCACAGTCATATGCTTGAAATCGTCGGCTCTTTGAAAAAAGGTTATCAAATGGGACTTGATCGAATTGACGAGACCTTGCTGCCACTCGGTGTGACTGAAATTGTCTGTGACGGAAAACCTTTTGATCCCAGGGTCATGAAAGCCGCCGACATCGAGGAAAGCGGGGAAGTGCCGGATGGAACCGTCCTTGAAGTATATCGAACCGGATATATGATTGACACAGAAGTTCTTCAGCCGGCCCAGGTAAAAGTGGCCCGAACACCCCGGAAGGAATAGAGGTTATTTGTTATTTGTAAATTGGAGGAAAATATGAACACTTGTGAGTGTATCGTCGGCATCGATCTTGGAACGACCAATTCCGAAATCGCTGCGTTTATTGATGACAACGTGAAAATTATCGGCAGCGGAAACACCAAAATGCTACCGTCCTGTGTCGGTCTTTCCCAGGCGGATGAACTACTTATTGGCGCACCAGCCAGAAACCAACAATTACTGTATCCGGACCGCACCGTCCGCAGCATCAAACGTAAAATGGGAACTGATGAGAGCGTCACCCTGGGTGAGAAAACATTTACGCCACCGGAAATATCCGCCCTCCTGCTGCGGGAATTGATGCAATGGGCGCAAGAGAAACTGGGTGTTGCGGTGCAGAAAGCCGTCATCTCGGTTCCGGCATACTTTTCGGATGCCCAGCGCAGCGCTACGCGTGAGGCCGGCAAGCTGGCGGGTCTTGAAGTTGTTCGGATCCTCAATGAACCGACGGCAGCCAGCCTGGCTTACGGCTACGGATCGGACGAAAATCGAACGGTGATGATTTACGATTTGGGGGGCGGTACCTTCGACGTATCGATTGTCACCATTGAAAATGATGTCACCGAAGTGCTGGCAAGCCACGGCAATAATCGCCTGGGTGGCGACGATTTCGATCAACTACTGGTAGATCGTCTGGTGAATGAATTTCAGGAACGCCACGGGGTCAATCTCAAAAACGACCATCGGCTCGCCCAAAACCGTCTTTGGTGGACGGCTGAAGAAACGAAAAAGAAGCTCAGTTTTGAGCCGTTCGTTAAAATACGGGAAGAGGCGCTGGTTGTTATCGACGGTAAACCACTGCACCTTGAGGCTGAAGTATCGCGGGAGGAATTTGAGCACATGATCGCTCCTTTGGTGGAGTCCACTTTGGAAAGTGTGTCCAGTGCCATGGACAAGGCCGGCAAACAGTCGGGGGATCTTGACGCCATCCTACTGGTGGGCGGGTCGACGCGTATCCCATATATTTCCCGGGTACTTGAAGAACGTGCGGGGATTACACCCCGCCATGATGTCCACCCGGATCTGTGCGTGGCATTGGGAGCCGGTGTGCTGGCATCACGACTGGCCGGACGCGAGGTGAACCGGGTTCTGGTGGACGTTTCGCCTTATTCATTTGGCCCATCCTATTTGGGGCAACGTGACGGCTTTGACTACCCTTACTGTTACCATCCCATTATTCGATCCAATACAGCCTTGCCGGTGACACGAACGGACAGATACTTTACTTCCGTCCCCTTTCAGAAGGAAGTTGAAATCGATATCTATCAAGGCGATGACCCGGATGCACTAAAAAATATCCCGATCGGACATTTTCGTGTCAAGGGATTGAAACCAACCGAGGAGCCGAACCCGGTGCTATGTCGAATGAACCTAGATATCGACGGTATTCTGGAAGTAACCGCCATCGAAAAGGTGACCGGGAAAACCAAACAAATCACCATCGAGAACGCTCTTCAACCGAAAAGTGACGCGGAAATTGCGGAAGCCAGAAAACGATTGGAATCGCTTTATGATGCTCGCACACACGGCCTGGACAGTTTAGACGATGACCTTGCAGCTGCAGGCCCGGCAAACGAGGAGGATACGGCGGACAATATAATTGAGATTCCATTCGAAACGATTCATGAGTCCCGGAGGGGGACCGCGACAGAAGAATCGGCGGGCAAGATTCTCGAGTTCGACTCCTCGTGGGGCAGGGCCCATCGCGATGCTAACAACCTATTGGAACGGTCACGTCGGCTGCTGGGACATATACATCCTGAAGACCAGGAAGATGCCATCGATCTTCACGAAAGGATTGATTCCGCAATCGCCTCCCGGAACACCACAAGCCTGAATGAGGCCTGCGAGGAGCTGAAGGAACTTCTTTTTTTTGTCGAGGATCATTAATGGATAAAAACGGATCGTCGTCGCGTTGCCCGGTGTGCCGGGCTAAATTTAGGGGTACTAGACAGTGCTCGCGGTGCGGTGCCGATCTTACCGAACTCATGATTTTGTCTGTCAGAGCTCAACGTTGCCGCGTCAACGCGAGAAAATCCCTTTTTGCCCTGAATTTCGAAAAAGCCCATGAATTTGCCGCTGCAGCCCAAAAGGAACATGCCACCGAAACGGGAAGAAAGCTTCTGTTGTTGACTGCGTGGCTCAAAGCGGAGTTGTGATATTCCAATGAAGATTGATATGGCCGCCAAAAGGCGCAACCACCCAAAAATCATATTCCACGGAGCTGGGGTTTTAAATTAGAAGGACTTATTTTTCGCTTGTGTTTTCGGGTAAGGGGGGCTTGGACACTTCTATACGCTTCTCATAAAGTTTTTCATAAAAATCGGCCCTGGTTTCGTTAAAGAACGATTTTACGGAGGTATGAATATTTTCTATCTTACCTTCGAGGTTTTCGTACTTGTAGTCTATTTTTTCATCCAATGATGAAATTTGGCGTTGAATGCTGTCCATCTGGTTTTTCATGCCAGAAATTTCACCCTCTAGTCCTTTTATTTGACCGGTAATGCCCTTAATCTCGCTTTCCAGGCGGTTTTCGAGCGTCTCAAAGCGCTTTTCGAGCGTCTCAAAATCAGGCCTTACGGCTTCTCTTACCGCCGCAAAAAAGGCTTCTTTTGTCAGTGTTTCCATCCACCCCATGATATTATCCTTTCTAATTTGTTCGTATATTAATATGTT
>JARFPZ010000349.1 GCA_029288035.1 Desulfosarcina sp. | reverse complement strand
ATGGCAGTAAACATCACCTCAGCTTTTCAAACTGGCAAAGATAATATCATAAGTTTTTAGCCTTTTGACCCACTCTTTGTAATTATCGTCCATAGTAGGCCATAAGAGATGCCTTTGCGATTGTATGCTGATTCAGGATGAATCCCGCCAAAGCCGGTAATGCTTTCTCGTCTAAATCCAATTTTTCTACTTTAAGCGCATATACCGTGAATATGTATCTATGCGGTTTGTCTCCCTCCGGAGGACAAGCTCCACCGAATCCAGGCTTTCCAAAATCCGTTATACTTTGGACACTACCTTTGGGTGCCAAACCTTTTTGTAGATTCCCCGCATCTGCCTTAAGCTCATTAACATCAGAGGAAATGTTAAATATAACCCAATGCCACCATCCGCTCCCTGTCGGGGCATCAGGATCATATACAGTAAGCGCAAAGCTATTTGTGCCCTTGGGGGCATTGATCCATCTCAGCGATGGTGAAATGTTTTTTCCAGTACAGCCAAATCCCGAAAACACTTGGATCTCCGTCAATTGCCCGCTTAAATCATCACTTTTCAGAGTGAATTCCTGAGCATATACACTTCCAATGCTAAGGAGCCCAGACACAACTGCAACTAAAACAAGTTTTTTCATTTTATTTTCCCTTTCTTTTTGGGCTATTGTTGCCTGAGTAATTATATGCCGATGGATATCGTCGTATATGCAATCTTATCCATCTAAAATAATGAGTATTTTATAATAAAATGTATTGAGACTATCCGGATTTCGACCAAAATTTTGATATGCTCTAAATTGGCCCCTAATAGGATCTCTAAATACAAATTGCCTGCCAATACCCGCAATTAGTGCAATTTTCAGATTTTATCAAAATAACCAAAAGCAAAACCCCATCTCCGCAACCGGAAACAGGGCATTCTGATCCATCCATATGCTCTTCCTTTTAATTAAAGGTTGAACCCAATAAATATAACTTTCTGCAACAATGGCATATTTCGTACGAAAAATCAAGCAGATGACAAATCTTTACGAAGTAACGTCAGAGTCAACTCGAACTGATTCAGACTGAAGCGCTTTTATCCTGCGGTTTCGGTATTAATATGCCAAATCTAATTTCCAAATCCGAAAAACCCATTTTCGGAACATACCGATCAGCTTATTGACATTTTGAGACGGATCTGGTTGGATCCGAAATTTGATAAAAAAAAACAGCCTTTGGAACGTGATACGGATTAGTTGGGCATCCAAATTCGATAAAAAAGAAAGGGAGACGTGAGAATGCCGACAGTAAATCTAAAGGAAGTATTAAATAAAGCGATCAAAAATGATTACGCGGTGGGAGCGTTTAATGTCCATAATCTTGAATTTGTTGAAGGGGTCATGCGAGCTGCTGAAGAGCTGTCATCACCGGTGATTATCGGCATCGCAACCGTTTCCATCGATTATGCCGGTCTGGAACCACTTGCAGCCGTCACAAAAATTTATGCCGAAAAAAGCAAAGTTCCTACCGTCATCCATCTGGACCACGGGGATGATATCGAGTTGGTCCGCAGGTGTATTCAACTGGGATTCTCCTCGGTGATGTATGACGGATCGAAATATCCCATCGGCGAAAACATAAAAAGAACACGCGAGATTGTAAAAATCGCTCACGATGAAAATATTTCGGTGGAAGGCGAGATTGGAGTCGTGGGCGGATTCGAAGCACTTGACGTCGGCGACGTCAGCAATGAACAGCTGCAGGAACTTTACACCCAGTCCGAGGATGCCAGACGCTTTGTGGCGGAAACCGGGGTTGATGCTCTGGCAGTGGCCGTCGGAACCGTGCATGGGATGCCGATGCAGAATGCAAAAATCGATTTCCAGCGCCTGAAAGAGATAAACGCTGCCGTCGATATCCCCCTGGTTTTCCATGGCTGCACCGGATTGAGAAATGAAGACTATCAGAAGGCGATGGGGCTTGGGGTAAAAAAGTTTAACGTCGGGACCCGCCTGATGATTGAGTTTAAGCAGGCTCTCCAAAAAGCACTCGAAAGCGATGAAAAATCACTGTTTGCAAGTCTGCAGGAAGGAACTGCGGTGATCTCAGCGGCGGTTAAGGACCGTATCATGGTGTTAAAATCCGCCGACCAAGCATAGCGAAGCTTCGCCTCAAACCGACAAGAAACCGAATAGCATCTTTTAGCTTGAATCAGGAGACCGAACTGATGCTGGATGCTTGATTCTGGATGCTGGAAAAAAGCCTCCTTATTGCATCATCGGTCATCGTCTCCTCGAAATTGAACATGGATTTCAAGATTGCATCTTATCCGAAAACATTGTAGAAAAGCGAACTCAGTTCACTGTGAATCAAGATGGTCACAAAGCTCCAGGATTCCGTTTTGGGTGTCTGTAGAGTAATGACAATATTCGCCGCACTTTCTTTCTTTCTGCATGTACCATATAGATATCACAATCGAGATCTTCGTATTCATCTAAAACGGTTCATAAATTCCCAACCTGCTCCGTGTCTTTCTGTGGTAAATTTTTTATGCAAAATAGTGAAAGAACGATGTTACTTGTTGGCATAGACATTGGTACAACGAATATCAAGGGCATCGTCTATCATCCCGAGGGTACCAAGCTGGCCTCCGTCTCCCGTCCGACCCGAACCCATTGCCACGGGACGGAGATCGCAGATTTTTATCCTGAAGAGATCTGGGAAGATGTTAAAAGCATACTTGCCGAACTCGTATCCCAGTGTGCCTGTCCTGAAGAGATAGGTTCGATTTCTTTTGCGAGCTTTGGTGAAGCGGGATTGGCCGTGGATGCACACGGAAAGCCCTTGGCCCCCTCCATCGCCTGGTTTGATCATCGATCAAAGGCTGTGGTCGATAAATGGAAGGCGCAGGTAGATGAATACGAGGTTTTCCGAATTACCGGCATGCGAATCGGCAGCGTGTCCAGCCTAGCCAAAGTCCTGTGGGAGAAAGAAAACCTTCCCGACGTCTACCGCAACATTAAGAAATGGCTTTTTATCCCCAGCTATATCATGCTGAAGCTCACTGGAGAGTATGCAACGGACTACTCCATGGCCTCCCGCTCCATGCTTTTTGATATCACGAAAAAAGTATGGTCCGAAAAAATGTGCCAGCTCGCCGATATCTCCATTGATCTCCTGCCGGCGGCAAAGCCCAGTGGAACACCGATCGGTGAGATTTCACAAAAAATTGCAGCATCTTTAGGATTAAAAAACAGCGTCATCGTGGCCTTGGGCGGGCATGATCATCTGTGCGGGGCTTTTTCAGCCGGACTGCGGCAAAAAGGGGATCTGGTGAACTCAATCGGCACAACCGATGCCCTTTGTGCCCTTATCGATCCAGCCTGGATCGATCAGAGATACTACAACGCCGGCGTGAATTGTGGCTGCCATGTTGCCGCAGATCAAATCTATCTGCTGGGTGGAATGCTTACTGCGGGAGGCGTTATCGACTGGTTTATCGACAACTTCTACCCGAATGTAGAGGCTCCCCGCGATAACCTTTATCAAAGGCTCATCGAGCATGCCGAGGCGTCGCCGGTGGGAAGCAATGGTCTGATCATGCTGCCTCACCTGAGAGGCTGCTTTACGCCCCATTGCGACGCGACCTCTAAAGGCGCAATCCTGGGTTTAAGAACCACCCATACGTTTAAAGATATCGCGCGGGCCATTTTTGAAGGATTATCTTTGGAGTTTCGGGTGGTATTGGACACGCTCAGTGAACTCACCGGCGATACCTTTCCCCAGGTGATATGTATCGGTGGGGGAAGTAAAAACCGCTTTTGGACCCAGTTAAAATCAGATGTCACCCAGCGAATCATGGCCATCAACAACCTCCAGGAAAATACCAGCCTTGGCGCTGCAATCCTGGCGGGATTGGGATCCGGAACTTATCGGAATGCGGATGAGGCCTTTGAAATTATAGAGAGCGATTGCGATATCATCCAACCCAATCAAAAGAATATTGAGATTTACCGACAATTATACGACAGATTTTATCGCAATATCTATGAAAAAATGATCAGCGTCAATTCGGATATTGAAGAATTGCTTAAAATTTTGCTTTAGTATCTATTTCTTGAAATCACATCGTGTTTGCGCAGGATTTATACCATTTTATCGGATTTCCAGACTTGGATACAAAGCACGCCACCTCCCCGATTGATAATATCTTCCATTTTACGCCAATGAAAATGAGTGGGGGTGATCTGCTTTTTTTTGACAAACATTATTTTCTCGGCGTAGGTTTTCTTGTTATCGGATTTGTGATAGTTGCCATTTCGAATCGTAAATAATAGCAGTCCTGTCTTTCCATACTCGCCCAGACCGAAATCGGTTACATCCCAGCCGAGCATATTTTCTCGAATTTCGCCGTATTCACTACTCTTTTCAGCCCACTCTTCCGGCGTAAAATAGGCCCAGGCAGGTAATTGAACCTATATTTCTCGAAAAGATCCTTCGCTTCGCTAATATAACGGTTCAACTCAGATCGTTTCATTGTTTCTCCTTGTTTCGGGGCAGCGGGGGCGTCCGGCAAGGATTCTAAGGGAACTTTTGCGCGATTTTTCTAAAATCTTCTTTCAACTTCGGATACAATCCCTTAAAGATCTCATACAGGTCGTTGTATCGCTCGCAATTTTCCGGAATGGGATGGGTCGTACGGCCATAGCGGATGATCCGGTCGCAGGCCTCCCCGGGGCCGTTAAACAGGCCGGTGCCGATACCGGCCAGCATTGCGGCGCCCACGCCGGCTTGCTCACGGATGTTTGTGGTCATGACGTCAGTGCCGAAAATGTCGGCCTGAATTTGTCGCCAGAGGAGATTTTTGGCGCCGCCACCTGAAGCGATGATCCGATCAATTCGGATGCCAAGCTCCTTGAAGATTTCGAGAGAATCCCGCAGTGCCAACACCACGCCCTCTAATATGGCCCTAACCAGATGTCCTCTGCCATGACGCAGTGTCAAACCGAAGAACACGCCGCGAGCAGTGGGATCCATGTGCGGGGTGCGTTCACCGACCAGGTAGGGCAAAAAGAGTAGTCCTTCTGAGCCCAAAGACATCTCTTGGGCTTCCGCGCATAGCTGATCGTATGGGGCCGGTCCAATATTGTCGCGGAACCACTTCAGGGAGAGGCCGGCGCAAAGCGTCGCGCCCATCACATACCATTCGTCGGGCAGCACATGGCAGAAGGTGTGGGTGCGCAGCTTAGGATCAAACCGGGGGCGTTTGACCGGAGTAAACAGCTGACCGCCGGTGCCGATGGTAGACAGCACGAGACCTTCTTTGATCACGCCGTTTCCCAGTGCAGCAACCGGTTGATCGGCCCCGCCGGCAACTACCGGTGTTCCGGCCGCCAGTCCCGTCTCGGCTGCCGCCTGTTTGCTGACCTGTCCCATAATATCCGCAGAATCATTTACGTTGGGCAAAATAATTTTGGGAATTCCCAGACGAGCCAGCAATTCAGTGGACCAGCATCTGCGGGGGACATCAAACAGCAGGGTGCCGGCTGCATCAGATGCATCGGTGGCGATTTCACCGCAAAGCCTGAAGCGGACATAGTCCTTGGGAAGCATGATTTTGTGCAGGGCCTCAAAGGTTTTCGACTGGTGTGTTTTGATCCACAGCAGGGTGGCAGCCATGAACCCAGGGGCGATGGGGTTGGCCGTTAGTTGGGCCAAAAGATCTTGGCCGACCTCGTTGTAGATTTTTCGGCACTGGGCGGCACTGCGCTGATCGGCCCAGATGATGGCAGGCCTGATCACATTGAAGCTGGGGTCCAGGAAAACGGTACCGTGCATTTGTCCGGAGAGACCGATTCCGGCAATATCCTGGGAGTCGATGGGCGCATTTGCCAACACCCTGCGGATGGTTTCCACGGTCCCTTGCCACCATACGAGCGGATTTTGCTCCGCCCAACCGGGGTTGGGCGTGTCTATATCATATTCATAGAGTGCAG
>JARFPZ010000285.1 GCA_029288035.1 Desulfosarcina sp. | reverse complement strand
CTACCGAAAGTCGAAGTTAAAAAAATACTTTATGCGACGGATCTTTCTGAAAATGCCCGCTATGCGTTTGCCTATGCGGTCAGCCTGGCCGATCTTTATAACGCAGCCATCACCTTTATTCATGTCTTGCCCGAAGTTCCGGATCTCATAGATAAAAATATCATCGGATATATCAGTGAAGATCGATGGGAAGAAATTAAATCGCAGAATGTTGATGAAGCCAGGGAAGCACTTATTGGAAAACGGCGGGACCATCTGGCCGTCAGAGATGCGTTGCATCAATTCAGCGAGAATGTCAAACATGGCCATGAAAGCAAGGGCTTTGTCACCGATGATATTATTGTAGAGAGAGGAAATCCTGTTGAAATAATTCTCAAACAGGCAGCAGAAAAAAACTGTGACCTCATTGTGATGGGAACTCACGGGCAAGGAAAGCTGGCGGACGCCATGATGGGAAGCACGGCGCGGCGGGTGTTGCGACGGTCCAAAAAGCCTGTTCTGGTGGTCCGACTTCCCGAGGAAGAGGATTGATATTTTCCGGAATTGATTGTTAAAAAGGGAATATGGAATGTGGGAGCTGCTTCCACAGTAAGTTTATATAGTGGCAGCTTGAGCTTTCCAGATAAGCAGTTAAAATTAAAATGCGGTGCGCAGCGACATCATTATTCGATGTTCAATGTTGGACGTTCGACGTTCATTTATGTCTTTGAACCCTGAACCTCGGAACCTCTGAACATTTTCGCCTACCCAACTTTCAATTCCTCAACTGCAAGAGCAGAATCCGGCAAAACCGTTATTGATTGGAAGTGAAATTGTTCTTTTAAGCTTTTGATATTCGAATTATTCAAGCCCCGCATTTTGGAAATGCTGCGTGCATTGACGAAAATGGTAAGTGTTTCTTTGATGGCGTTGGCGGGGTCGATCGCCGATATGGCCATATCCAGAAAGATTTCAGAATGAACCAAATGTCCGAAGGCCGGATGATGGGGCCCCGCCAAAACAGTTGTTCGGTCTTCAAGATCTTCTGAAGCCTGCAGCCCCATGCGGATGACATCGATGCCCGCCTTTTTAAATTTCAGATAGATCTTTTTTACCAGGGTAACACCTTCATCCAGGGACAGCGGCGCATAGTCGCCGCTTTTATACCATTCTGCAAGGCGGCTGTTTGCGACCACCAGTGTTGGATATATTCGAACGAAGTCCGGACCCAAATCAGCGATCCTTTGGGCTGTGGTCAGGGCGCCGGTGTCATCATCTCCCGGCAGCCCCACCATCATTTGCAATCCAATACTAAAATGTTTCTCTTTCAGTCGCTCAACCGCATGAACGGTATCTGTTGCGCTGTGCCCACGCCCGGCCAGGGCCAGTACATGATCATTCATCGACTGGACACCGAGTTCCACCGTTGAGACCGGATACTCCATTATCAAACCCAGAGAGCGCTCGTTGATGGTGTCCGGACGGGTGGAACATCGGATGCTGTCCACCTGGCCATCCCTGACAAACTCAGCGGCCAGTTCGAGCAAAGATTTAATTTCTTCACTTTTTAATCCCAGGAAGTTCCCGCCAAAAAAAGCAATCTGCACCGGTTTTCTGTTTTCTCTCTTATATTTTAAAAATTCACGAATTTGAATGCGAAGTTCAGCCGGGGTGGCCATTTTCTGTTTTGCGCCCGTAATTGAAACCTGATTGCAAAAAATGCAATGGTGGGGACAGCCGGCATGGGGAATGAAGATTGGAATGATGAAGGGCCGGGGACTTGATGCTGGATACTGGTTATTGGGTGCTCGATGCTGGTTGTTGGATACTTGTCTCTGGTTGCTGGTCTTCGGCTGCTGAATTTGTGAATTCAGTGTCTGATTTATTGATCCATGGCGTTTTTTTGCATTCATTCTATTATCAATATAACCTCACTTTGATTTTCTCAGAACAAATTTTAGAATTCAAGCCTATTTTCATAGATAAAACCAATGATGTAATGAGGATTGACAAATCTTTATTTTTGAACCATTATAACTCATATGACATAAATGGTTAATTTTCAATTCAGGATGGAGGACAATATGCAAAGAACAGTCGATGTTACCACCGCACGCCGGCAATTCGGTACATTGCTTGATGAAGTGTTCTATAAGGGTGATGTTATTACGATTGAAAGGAAAGGGAAACCTCTTGCTTGCTTGGTTCCTGCAAGTTCAGGAAATCAGTACCAGGCGAAAGCTCCCCTCGATTCCGAAAGGCAGCGTTTACTTGATCAGCTACACAGTCTGCCTAACCTTTCAATGAATGATGATCCTACAGAAGTTTTACGTCAGATTCGGTCACAAAAGCGAATACGCGCCATAAAAAATCATGAATAATATCATTGTACCGGACGCGAATGTATTTCTAGAAATGATATACAGTCGTTCCTTGCAGATGATGGCCAAACAGCTGATATCTCATGCGATCGCAAATGAAATTCAACTTGTCGCACCCAGCTTGCTTTTAGATGAAATAACAGAAGTTTTTTGCGGGAATTTAGATGATCTGCATAAAGTCCAGCAGCACCTTCTCTATCTTGAACAATTGGTAGACGAAAAGGTCTTGCTGATTGTCGTGCCGAGTCTTGCTGTCAGAATAAAAGCTATTGAAATAGCTCGTACAGGAAATTCGAAGAGCGGGTATCCTGAACTCAGCGATTCTTTATATCATGCCTTGGCAATCGTAAATGATGCGATTTTTGTTACCAATGATTCCAAGCATCTTGCCAAGGTTCATAAATTCGGTCATGTGGAAAAACTGGTTGATTATCCAACCGTTTATGAACGAATTGCATGAAATTTGACAATTAGGACAGAATTGTGGCAACGCTGCAGTGCCCGGCGAATCTTAGGCCGCAATTCATGTATCGCCGGCCAAGTCAATTTCTTGCTAATCCTGACATTAATTACAGATTCAGCGATTTGATGATCAGAAAATGGATAAGGCATTTGATATTGAAATAGTTGTTATAGCGCAGTCTATTTTCTCTGCTGTTCATCGCAACCGCTGAACCCGTTTGTTAGCCACATTATAAGAACGAGGTATAAAAAATAATTATGGCAATCGACCAGAAAAAGAGGCAGAAAAGAATCGCAAGGAAAAAATCCAAACGAAAGGCAGTTATATCATCAAATAAAAGGGATTTTTCTTTTGGGAAAAAAATATCTCTTAAAAAAGCAATAATTGTTGCGAAAAATTCGCCTATTGAAGGCTGCTTAATCCGGAAGGATATTTTCTCCGAAGGTATTGGCACAGCGATAGTTTCACGCAAAATGCCAAATTCTCGTTTAGGTATTGGCGTTTTCTTGTTGGACGTATGGTGTTTGGGCGTTAAGAATACATATTTTTCAGTTTTATCTGAGGATGAATATTCGAATAGATTAAAAGAAATTAATGTTTACGAAACACTTGAAAATATCCATCCGGCATGTTCTCGAAAGCTAATTGACCAATGTATCAATTTTTCTGATGGATTAGGTTTTAAACCACACAAGGATTTTAAAATTTCACGTCAGCTCCTAATGGACATTGATCCTACTGTATGTCCGAACCAATATACTTTTGGAAAAGATGGAAAGCCATTTTATATATCAGGCCCTAATGAAAATTTGGATCAATCAAATAAAATTATTAGGTCACTACTTCGACACTGCGGTGAGGGTAATTTTGATTACCTTATGTCCGTAAACGAAGAAAACATAGCTGAATAAATAGTAAATGTTTATGGCCTGTCTCTTATACACATCCTGACGCTGCCGACGAAGATTAAGTGGTGGGGGGGGGGGGGGGGGGGGGGGGGGG
>JARFPZ010000218.1 GCA_029288035.1 Desulfosarcina sp. | reverse complement strand
GGCTCCAAGACAACAAAATTGATTTCGCGAGATCAAATTATCTGCTGTCATGCAGATAAAATCATATCCAAATCCAAAGGCTGAAACAGATTCTTTATATCAAGTAGAAAGGCATGCGGATCATGAGCGACCTATCGAAAGCGTTTAAGGAAAACTACTTAACTGGCGAATTGCTGAATGCCCTGCCGTGCGGAATCCTGGTTGTTACTGAGGATGGAACCGTGGTGAGGCTAAACAATACGATCGAACACATTTTTGGTGTTAAAAATGCTGATGTGGTCGGCGTAGGTATCGGCAAAGCCTTATGTTGTATCTATGCGTGTGATGGCAAAAACGAATGTGGATCTGACGGTGAATGCGAAGAATGCGAGATCCGCAAATTGGCTCTGATGGCAATTTACAGCAATGGGAAGAAGAAGAGGCGTGTTGCTTTGCAGGTCAACATTAATGACAATATCAAGGATGTCACTTTTTTGGTCTGTGCGGCACCTCTTAAATTTATGAAAGATCGTCTGAGCGTACTTACCATAGAGGATATTTCCAATCTGAAATCAATCCTTCCGCGCCATAAAAAAAATGGATTTCGTGGAATTGTCTGCCAAGACAAAAAAATGAAGGCGCTGTGTGAGACAGTTAAACAGATTGCACAAACTGACGCAGCCGTGCTGATTCAGGGAGAGAGCGGGACCGGTAAAGAATTGGTCGCACAGGCGATTCACAAAGAAAGTCGGAGGGCACACAGGCGATTTGTAACCATTAATTGCGGTGCATTGCCTGAAAACCTGCTGGAGTCCGAGCTGTTCGGGCATGTTAAAGGTGCCTTTACCGGAGCGCTGTACAACAAAAAGGGACGTTTTGAGATAGCGGATGGCGGTAGTATTTTTCTAGATGAGGTAGCCGAATTAAATCCTGAGATGCAGGTGAAGTTTTTACGGGTCCTGCAAGACGGCGGCTTTGAACCCGTCGGCGGGACACGGACACATCGGGTGGATGTTCGTGTCATCAGCGCCACCAACAACGACTTGGAAAAGGCGGTGGCTGCCGGTAAATTTCGCAGCGACCTTTACTACCGCTTATGTGTCATGCCTGTGACCATACCGCCCTTGCGTGATCGCGGCGGCGACATTGAACTGTTGGCGAAACATTTCCTGCAGGAATTCAGCCAGGATTCGTATTGCACCAATGTCAACCTGTCGCCTCAAACCCTTGCCGTTTTCCAAAAGTATAACTGGCCGGGCAATTGCAGGGAAATGCAAAACGTCATTCAATACGCGCTGGTCAAATGCCAGGAAGATACAATCAAACCCGAACATTTACCGGTAACATTATTTGCAGGTGGGCCGAACGAGTACGTTCGAAATCTTCGGAAATCCAAGATTGATGAGCAGGCGATTCTGGCCGCGTTGCAAAAAACTGGTGGCAACAAACGCCAAGCTGCCGAGGTCCTCGGGGTTTCCAGATCCACTTTGTATCGCTTCTTCGACCGGCATCGCCGACAATCATGATTCATCAGAGCAATATTTTTCAGAGTTTATCCCGAGCCTCCTTCCCCTTATCGTAATTTCTCTACTATCGTATGTCCCATTTCGCTGTCCCGTTGTCCCACCAGTATTAATTCGCAAGTTCGCGAGGGCGAGAACAGATAACCTCACATAACTGTCTGAAACCAATTGAGAATTCAATATTATCAGCCATCATTGGCCATCCTTTAGGACTGACTCTGAATACCTCTTCAGATTGCAGCCGGGCCTATGCTTTAATTTCTCTTTAAATAAAAAAAGTTAAATTACAGAGAGTTAAATCATTCTATCTATATTTTCGGCAATTGGTATTGATGTTGCTAAGCACTTTTATAGATACCTACAACCAACTGCAAAAATTGGCTGCAACCAGAAAGAGAGAAATAAGTATTTTATAATGCTAAATCTCAAAGAAGATTTATCTATCCCATACAAATAAACCGATGTGAGCCCATCATATAACTTGGATGCTTTTGATACCTACCTTAAAATTTGGAGCCAATAAAATGGTGGATAAAAAAATCAATTGCTGGGAATTTAAAAAATGCGAAAGACAACCGGGCGGTAAAAAGGTTGAAGATCTCGGCGTATGTCCTGCGGCGGTCGACTCATCGTTTAACGGAATCAACAAAGGTACAAACGCCGGAAGAATATGCTGGGCTGTTGCCGGCACTTGCTGCGGTGGAAAGGTACAGGGAACATTTGCAGAAAAACGCAAATCTTGTATCACCTGTGATTTTTATCAGCATGTTCAAGAACAAGAGGAAAGCTCGATTGAGACTCAAAAGCTTTTGAAGTTTTTTTCGGAAGACCGGACCGGAAAGCTGCTCATGGATTTGACGGAATGTCGATTTGTGAGAGCCGGTGAGCGGATTGTTACTCAGGGCGAAATCACAGATAAGGCTTACATTATACAGCGCGGCTCCTGTCTGGTAATTGTTGAGAAAGACAGCCAGTTACACCCTGTGGAGCATCGGCGAAGGGGAGATGTTATCGGTGCCACACCCATATTGACGGGAGAACCTCAAATGGCGCATGTGGAGGCCGAAACGGACGTCGAATTATGGGTACTTAATAGCTCGATGCTGAATAATATATCTACAGAACACCCCGAATTATTGGATTTCTTAACCGAAATTGTCGCAAGTCGGTTCGATACGACAAGGCCAATCGCAGAGCGGAAGATCAGTAAATACATTGCCTCGGATATCATCGGCAGAGGAGCGTTCAGTATTGTTTATGGGGGAATTCATGCCGGATTAAAAATGCCCGTAACGATCAAGATGATGAAGCATGACATGGCCATGAATCCCGATTTTTTGAAGAGCTTTAAAAATGAGGCCAAAATCATCGCCAAACTGAACCACGAAAATATTGTTAGAGTGTACGATATCGAGGAGCGTTATCGTACGGTGTTTATCATCATGGAACGGCTCACCGGGACCACATTGGATGTATTGCTGAAATCGGTGTACAAGTTGCCGCCCCAGAGGATCGTTAATTATCTGATTCAAATCTGCAAGGGACTGCAATATGCGCATCAGCATGGAATTGTTCACCAGGATATTAAACCGGCCAATATTTTTATTCTTCCCGATGACAAGATCAAAATCCTCGATTTTGGATTGGCATGTCCCGTTGGTTCAGAAAATTTCTTGACAGGAACGCCATTTTACATGTCTCCGGAACAGGTCCAGTGTTTGCCAGTGGATCAACGCTCCGATATATACAGCCTGGGACTGGTTGTTTACGAGATGTC
>JARFPZ010000211.1 GCA_029288035.1 Desulfosarcina sp. | reverse complement strand
TTTTCCCCACTTGCTTCAAGATTGGCAATTTTTTTAACTTTAAACGTCAAGAATCTGACTTCCTTTTCAGCTATCAATGATCTTGATACGATAGGTGTTTGAAATTACATGTTATTGAAGCGACTAAACATGTGGCACATATATTGCGTAAATTGAACATGGAGTTATAGTGCGAGAAAATCTAATTTTTTTTGACAAAAATTTTAAGTGATTTGATCTGCGGCCTTATCTCATTTTATTAAGCAGGCGCACAACGAAATCAGAAATTATCATATAATAGCAGGGTATGATAAAATTGGACGTCATTTACCACAGAGGAGGAGTTGCCTGAAGACTTGAAACAATGACAAAAGCAATCCTACCATAGTATGTGAATATAAAAATTATTTTTCGTCTTCGGAGATCTCGGCGGTGAATCATAAAAGCAGCTTCATTACCCCTCCACATGTGCTTAAATGTTCCACCCAAATTCAGAATTTTATTTGTGGTAAAGTTTTAAAGACGAAAGCGCAGTTCGCATCTATCGGAATTTTTGGGGTAATAAACGATTTGCGGGGTTACTTTTCTGGTCCCACGGATATTGTGTAAGAACAGTTGGATTGGATAAAGTAACCTTGAGAAATCACAGCTGTGACCAGGAAAAGCTATGAATAAGCACCGACAAAAAATCATTTTAAAGCAGAATGAGCGATTAAAGCCTGACGATATGTTGTGGAGCCTACTTAGCAAGAAAGACGTCCTTTTTTTACGAAAATCGTTTAGCGATCAACATGTAGTTTCCTTTTGTATGTGGATTGAAGATCGGATTTTATCCTCATTTTTACCGACATTCAGGTTTAAGAGCTTTATTAAAGATATTCAATCTGAAAAAAAATTAATTTCAAATGATTTTTCCAACAAGAGTTTGTCTAACATTCGCACGAATAATTTCGTGGTTGAATTATTGAACCTGCTGAATGAGAACAACAGCCTTCTTACGACCTTGATGGACTATTTGTATAACAGCGAAGTTCTATCATTTTATAGAAGAATATCGAAGATAATATCTCCAATTGTGGAAGTGGATATTATTGTTATTTCAAAAAAGTTAGAAAAAGAATCACTAAGCATGCCACTATCAAAAAAGCTGGAAGAACGCGTCCGGTTGGAGTTTGCATACTGGACTGAGAGATTTGTAAGCTCGTGGTACAAAGTTCTATCTAAAGAAGAAGATATAAGTATTAAAGGTGTTCCAATTGGTCCCATTGCTGAATATGATTTGATAACAGATCTTATGTTGGAATTTCCTGAAAAATGTTACTGGAATCAGGAGGATAATAATGCGGTATAAAATTCTTATAGATCCTCACCCTTTCCTGGAGTCTGTTCTAAACTCGCTTCAGATCCGATATGACGTCGAATTATTGTCATTGAGCTCCGCGATTCAGCATTATGGACCACAATGTACCACTGTATCCTATTCAGCCGCTGATAAGTTTAGCCTGAAGAACGATACTTTATCTGGATTTCCTTCCTGGTTTACCGAAAAAAACTCAACAGTTGAACGCATCGTGATCAAATCCTTAAAAGAGCAATTAATTAAATATGGTCCATGGATAGAAGCAATGGATTTATGCCTTCAGAATGAAGATATCTCTCTGATTTTGCTATGGAATGATGTTACTGCTTTGACAAAGAGTCTAACCTTTTTAGGAAAAAGGTACGGGATTCCATCTTTACACGTCTCTCACGGCATCCCCCTAACGGCGGAAGCTCACGGTAAAATCTGGGCCGACAAAATCGCTGTTTTTGGTGACAGTTCTCGAGAATTTTACTTAGCTAATGGAAACCAGCCAGAAAAGACTGTTATTACCGGAAATCCATATTGGGACAACTGGGGTCCTTGTTCGTCTCACGATGTTAAAAAAATCAAGGGAGCTCTGGGCTTAAAAAATGATAAGAAAGTCGTTATGTTTGCTCCTACCTGGTATCACAATTTTAGAACTGCAATCGATCCTGAATTGAAAGTTAAAAAGGATTTAGAAATACTTCTTGATACCATGTCACAGCTTAAACTAACTGATAAAGTCGACTTGCTGGTAAAACTCCATGGCGGTCACAAGGACAAAACTGCTTTTTATGATCGAAATATAAAAGCACGCGGATTTTCCTATAAAATTATTACGGAGGCTTCTCCATTGCCTCTTATTCAGGTATCAGATGTAATATTGTGTGCAGGAAGTATGGTTGTTGAAGCGCTGTTGGCTGGAAAGCCAATAATATATAATGTGTGTGATCGGTTTGAGTCAGAACAACATTTTGATTCCTTTATGTCACATAGTTTTACTTTAGATGCGGCTCCGTTTTATGTAGCACTTAATAGAGATGACCTGTCTCGAGATTTAAGCAGGGCGTTAAACAACCACGGCGATTTTTCAACCGAGGAAATAAAAAAATTTTTACATCGCCAGAACGGCCCTTGTGACGGGAAGGCCACAGAACGCGTTGCTGAATTGGCTATGGAAATGGCAGGAAACAATAAAAATAGGGAAAACCGAGTGAAATTTATCAGCCCTGTTTCATACCGGAAACGCAAAACATATTATTCAAATATTCGTCAAGATATTCCTTCCATGATTGCCGGCAATCCTCAAAGGATTTTAGAGGTGGGCTGTGCAGAAGGGGCAATGGGTGCAGTTTTAAGGAAGAAATATGATTGTGAATACGTAGGGGTGGAGATCAACAGTGAAGCAGCGCACAAAGCCGAGGAAAGATTAGACCGTGTAATTATTGCTGATGTAGAAAAAACAAATCTAAAAGAGTACCGTATTGCCGAGACCGGCTTTGATTATATCATATACGGTGATGTGCTGGAGCATTTATATGATCCGTGGACGGTTATTTATGAACATAAAAAGCTTTTAAAAGATGATGGATATGTTGTCGTTAGCATTCCAAACGTTAGAAATCTGAAGATAATAGATTCTTTGGTGAATGGCAATTGGACTTACAGAGATGAGGGCATTTTAGATTCTACTCATTTGAGATTTTTTACTTTGCAGGAAGTAAAAAAAATGTTTATCAACTGCGGTTATAATATTGTAGATGTTAAATGCATTACCAACCCCGTTTTCGACCTTAGTAAAATCCAAGGACAAGTCAATGTTGATTTGCCTAAAATGACTATTAAAAATGTATCAAAAGAGGAAATGTTGGAGCTGTCGACTGTACAGTTTATGATAAAAGCACAAAAGGCAACGGTTTCGGAATCGGTAAGCCATCCCAAATGCTCTATAATAATCCCCGTCTTTAACCAGGTAGAATACACGAGACAATGTATTGAAGCGTTATATAAAAATACGCCAAGTTCTCTTTTCGAAATTATCGTTGTAGATAATAACTCAACCGATGGAACCAAGGACTATCTATCCGGTATACCAGAAAAAGTTAAAGTGATAACAAATCAAGAGAATTTGGGATTCGCTAAGGCTTGCAATCAGGGGGCCGAGCATAGTCGGGGGTATTATTTAGTTTTTCTGAATAACGATACACTGCCCCAACCCGACTGGCTAAGAGAAATGGTCGATTCTGCAAATTCTGATGCCGATGCGGGTATCGTTGGAACCAAGCTACTATATCCCGATGGCACGATTCAACACGCAGGCATTGGGTTTATAAACGGCATTCCGGATCATCCCTTTAGAGATTTTCCGGGCGACCACCCTGAGGCCAATATTCCTAAGGAACTGGATATGGTCACCGGTGCATGTTTGTTAATTAAAAGAGATGTATTTATTGAATGCGGTGGTTTTGACGAGCAATATAAAAACGGAGTCGAAGATATTGATCTATGTTTAAAGGCCAGAATGAAAGGTTATAAGGTCATTTATAATCCGAAAAGCACCTTATATCATTATGAAGGAAGAACCCTCGGCCGATTTGATCACGTGAAGGAAAATTTAGAAATCTTCTTCTCTCGCTGGGGGGATTATTTCGATGATCATGGAAATTTTTTCAATAAGGCTGAAGATAAAAAAATATTGATTCAATGGGAGGGCTCTCAGTTCGTCAATCACAGTCTGGCATTGGTTAACAGAGAATTGTGCCTTGAGCTTGCCAAGCGTCAGAACATTGAGCTTTCCCTTATTCCCTATGAACCTCATGAGTTTGGGCTGGAGGAAGATCCTGACCGATTCGGCCAGATTGAAGAGCGATTGAGGAAAACTTTGTGCGGCAAAGCTGATTTTCATATACGCCACCAGTGGCCGCCCAATTTCAGTCCACCGACGGAGGGTCACTGGATTATCATGCAACCCTGGGAATTCGGTGCTCTGCCAAAAGATTGGGTCGAGCCCATGGAAACCCTCGTGGATGAACTGTGGGTGCCGAGCAACTATGTCCGCGATGTTTATGTTAACAGCGGAATATCGGCTTCCAAGGTTTTTGTTGTTCCCAATGGGGTGAATTACCATCAATTCAATCCTGCAGTGACGAAATATAAACTCGATACCCAAAAAAGATTTAAGTTTTTATTTGTCGGCGGTACCATCATGCGCAAAGGCATTGATATATTATTGGATGCATTCACTACCGCGTTTTCAAACAACGATGATGTCTGCCTCGTGATCAAAGACATGGGGGGAGAATCATTTTACAGGGGACAAAACGCCGCGCAAAACATCAAAGAAATAAAAAAGAATGCGACAACGCCTGAGATTTTATACATCACTGAAACGCTTAGTAATGAAGAAGTCGCGGGACTGTATACCGCCTGTGATTGTCTCGTGCATCCCTATCGCGGTGAAGGGTTCGGCCTGCCGGTGGCAGAGGCCATGGCCTGCGGTTTGCCGGTCATTGTCACCAAAGGCGGCGCCTGTGATGATTTTTGTTCTGATGAGAATGCTTATTTAATCGACAGCACCGTAAAGCCGGTTCATTTGAACAATTACGTGTTAAGTGCGCCCGGTTGGCTGTTGGAGCCGGATAAAACGCAGCTGATCGAAAGGCTGAGGTTCGTCTGCGAACAACCTGAGAAGGCAAAACAAAAGGGTGCCGTTGCCGCCCGTCAAATCAGGAAGAGGGTGGATTGGAAAATGTCAACAAATCAAATTATGGACCGCTTGAGAGCCTTAAAGGGTAAGCCGGTACAACGGTTTGCCGGCTCGCCAGATACTCAAGTGTTTCAAACCGTGAAATTACCGCAAGACATCTATCAAACCATCCAGCAATCGATGAAAAATAAGAGACTTGAGAAAGTGATCAATGAGCTGGAAATGCTGGCAGAATCTTATCCCCAATTCGCACTGGCCCAAAACGATCTGGGGGTTTTACATTATCAAGCCGGTAACAGAGAAATGGCATTAAAATTCTATGAAAATGCGGTGCAACTCGATCCCGGGAACATGGTTTTCCAGAAGAATCTGGCCGATTTTTACTACGTTGAAATGGGCAGGGTCGAAGATGCCTTGCGAATCTATGTAAAAATTTTAGAAGCAAATCCAGAAGATGTTGAAACCCTGATGGCGACCGGGCAGATCTGCAAAGCATTGGAAAGACCCGATGACGCCAGAGATTTTTTTAATCAGGTTCTCCAGATCGAACCGTGGAATACAGCCGCCTGTCTACTTTTAGAAGAATTGGAGAGACCGCTTACAACGGTCGATTTGATGAATGCCGAATCCCCGGAGGGGATTTACCAGAACCTTCAAAGCATGCTGAACAACCTGAGCTCGGATGAGGTCATCGGGCACTTACAAAAACTGATGGAGTCGTTTCCTGATTTTGCTCTTGTTTACAACGATTTAGGCGTTTTGTATTATAATGGCGGAGATAAGGAAAAAGCATTAAATTATTATCAAAAGGCTGTCCAGCTCGAGCCCGCAAACGCAACTTTTCAGAAGAACCTGGCTGATTACTATCTTGTTGAACTCGATAGCAAAGAAGAAGCCCTGCAGATCTACCTTAACCTATTGAACCATCATCCGAATGATTTGGAGGCGAACCTGACTGCCGCTCACATTTGTGTAGTCGTAAATAAATTTAATAAGGCGAAAGAGCTCTACAAACAAGTGCTCGTCATTGACCCAGAGAACGAAGATGCGCGAAACAACCTTCGTACGCTCGACAAGATAAAGGGGGATTTTCGGGATGATCAGCAGCCGAAAACAGAATCTCCTCAGAAAAGCACGTCAGAAGACGAGTCCCTGGCTAATGAAACAATCGGTGCTAATGAGGCACCCACAAAAGACACTCCTCAATTTTCGCTCATCATGCCCACATCCGCTCCCCAGAAACAGATCCGCAGATGCGTGGAAAGCATAAAAATGCACACATCGGAATCGCATGAGATCTTATTTGTCAACAATGGTACCACAAAAGGAGTAATAAAATGGCTCCGGCAGTGCATCGATGAAAACCACAATTGCCACCTAGTAAAGTGCGGCAAGGGGGCGAACCCGGCTGTTTGCTATAACACGGGCCTAAAGGCTGCCAGGGGAGAATATATTGTCCTGCTGTCAAATGATGTGGTCGTTACCGGCGGCTGGCTTTCTTCCATGCTCCAATGTTTCAGCAGCATTCCGAATGCCGGCATAGTCGGCACCATGGCCAATCGCGCCAGAGGACGGCAAAAAGTTGCTGCGGCTGTCAATACATCTTTTACAGAGATTAATGCATTTGCGGAATCATATCGCGCTACGAACCGTTACCGCCGCATCGTGTGTGACATTCTGGATAGCTTTTGTTTGCTCTTTCGGCGTGATTTAACGGAAAAAATCGGCTTGTTTGACGAACAGATGGGAGCACTGGGTTTTGAGGATGAGGACTACTGTTTAAGGGCCACCCTCGAGGGATATGTAAATCAGATTGCAGGCGACGTTTACCTTCATCGCCTTGAGCGAAAAGCACCTTCCCGCAGCAAGAAGAATTTTTACTTGAAATGGAGCGGGGCGGATGTTCAAAGCCAGACCGGCAAATGTCATCTTGTATTAAAAGCCGTCGAGAAAGCGAACAGGGCTGCTGAAGAGGGTAAAATCGACCTGGCGGTGGAACTTTTTCTGCAAGCCATTGGCCTAGTGCCGGAGCGCAAGGAAAGTTATTATAAACTGGCGGAAATGCTGGTCAACACCAAACGGTTCCAGGACGCCCTGGATGTGCTCAACGAGCTCCCGGAGAGAGATCCAGATGCAAGGCAACTGGCGCTTGCGGCCTGCTGCAAGGAGGGGCTGGATCTCTTAGAAGAGGCGGAAGGGTACGCCGACCGGGCTCTTGAACTCAACCGATTTGGCACCTCCGCACTTAACACCAAGGGAATTATAGCTTTCAGGCGCGACGATAAGAACGCCGCAGAATCGTATTTCGTCCGTGCCATGGAAATGGATCCCGGCTTCGGTGAAGCCTATACCAATCTTGGTGCCCTCAAGTGGACGGCAGGGTTAAAAGATGAGGCGCTGAGCTTATATGAATGCGGATTTATTCTCTCGCCCAGGGTTCCTGATATCGCCCTAAATTATCATTGTGCCTTGGCCGATCTCGGTGAGTACCAGCGAGCCGAAAACATCGTTCGTGACGCTGCTGTGGTCCATCCGCGTAATAAGAAGATCAGATACATGCTCATTGATATTCTCCTTCATCAGCAGAATCACGAAATGGCCATGCAGGAGATCGAGACGGCCATTGCCGACTTCGGCATTGACGACGGCATTTTGTCTTCAGCACTCAAAATCAGAGAAAAAATGGGTCCATTAACAATTAGCCGGAAAACAGGCAGCCGCAGCACGGTTTCCCTTTGTATGATCGTTAAAGATGAGGAAGAGCATCTGGCAAAATGTCTGCAGAGTGTTAAACCGCTGGTTGACGAAATTATCGTCGTGGATACCGGGTCAAGGGACCGATCCAGGGACATCGCCAGGGTGTTCGGCGCCAAGGTCTTTGATTTTGAGTGGGCGGGAGATTTTGCTGAAGCCAGAAACTATTCACTTTCAAAAGCAACCGGCAAAATGGTTTTTGTTATGGATGCAGATGAGGTGATATCACCTCTCGATTATGAGCTGTTCAGACAAACTGCCAAAGAGTCGAGCCGTCAGCGCAGTGCTTTCATAATTAATACCAGAAACTACACCATGGATAACAACCTGGTGGGATGGGTCGCCAATGAGGGATATTACGATATCGAAGAGGCCGGCACGGGATGGACCCCCAGTGCGAAGATACGACTGTTTCCAAATGAATCGCATATTCGTTTCAATTTTCCGGTGCATGAAATGGTGGAACCTTCCTTGCAAAAAATGGGGATTGCCATGAAATTATGCAAATTCCAGGTTCACCATTACGGAAAACTGAACAGGGATAAAAGCGAGAAGAAAGGCGAGACCTATTATGAGATTGGCTGCAAGAAACTCGAAGAAATGGGAGATGCACCGGTTGCTTTAAGGGAGCTTGCTATCCAGGCCGAAGGTCTTAAAAAGCACGAAGAGGCGATAGAACTCTGGGAAAGATTCATCGCCATCGTGCCCAATGAGCCTAAAGCCTACATCAACATGGGAATTTCCTATTGCAGTCTGGGGCAATTCGATAAAGTTTTGGCTACAGCGGAAAAAGTCCTGAAGTTGGCGCCGGATTCAAAAGAAGGACACTACAACTGTGCCCTGGCAAAACTTCATCTGGGGCATCCCGATCAAGCCATTGAAATCCTTGAAAAGTTGTGCGAAAAAATCCCCGAGTACCTGCCGGCCCGCTTTATCTTGGCCGCCGCCTGGTGTTGCAGGGAAGATAAAAAAAGAGGGATGGCACTTCTCAAAGAGCTCTCCGGGACGACCATTGGGCCCGGACTTGCGATTCGTTGTCACGAACTGGCCAGTCGATTTGTTTTGCTTCAAAGACCGGCATACGCCCTGGCGCTTCTGAATGCCGCCATCGATAGCCAAAATGCGAATAAAGACGTCCTTGACCTTTATGCTGATTGCCTAGAACTGACAGAGTCTCACAAAAAAACGGGGACCTATGAATAGCGCACTCTATACCGGGGGAAAGATCAACAGGATTACTGCACATCTGGCGGAGTATTTCTCAGCCCTGCTGCTATGTTGCGGTTGATGTCGATGATGGCCGTCAGCTTTTCAGGGGATGGAAAGGCCATGGTTTCAAAGATACGTTTGTCGATAAAAGAGGCCAGCCGGAGCAGATTCAGTTTAACCTGGTGGGGGAGGGGGTTTTCTTTATTGGAGAGTTCGGCCTGAAAGATATTCCATATCTGCTGGGTGTATTTCAACGCCTCGTCCAGTTTTTCTTCTCGCCTTGCGGTATGCCAACTGTCCTGGCAGCTCTTAAGTTTCAGCGCCGCTTTGGTGAGAACCCGCGCCTCTGTCTCACGTCCGGACATGGTTGTTCTGTCCACGCTTTCATAAGCCTTCAATGCATTACTGTACACAGCTGAGTGCCTCCTCTTCGTATGCAATTAGATTTTTAGCCAGCTTGAGTGCCGGGTAATATTTATCACTGAGAATGTATTCGCTGATCTTATCAATCAAACCCGTTGTACTCGGAGCGGCCTGCACAAGTTCTTTGGCTAATTGAAGATAGATATTTTGGTGGATATCCCGATGCTCATCATCAATGTACATGAGTTGGATAGCGAAGTATATCCTTTTGCTCGGCGAATTGGCATCTTTTTCGCTAAGAATATCTTTTTGGCGTAAAATGGGAACCTTGTATTCAATGATCAGATCACTGCTCATGCTGCTGCCGTTGACGACTACGGTGCCGCCGAGGATCATTTTTTCATTGGGTTTCAGTGTTATTTTTAAAGCCATTCCAGCTCAATATAATGCAAAGCACAGACTTATTTCATTCTTGCGATAAGGATTTTGGTCGAGAAGAGGGGGTCCTCTTCTCGACCCATATGATGACCAGTGAATCCAGCCATTTTTCTGACGGATTAAAACAGTCTCAGAACTGACTGGGCGGCTTGAGAGGCCAGACTCAATGAAGTAGTACCCAAGGCCTGACGAGTCTGGAGCATCAGCATATTCGCACCTTCCTCGTTCATGTCGGCGTTGGTCAGGTTCGCAACACCGTCTTCAAGCGTGTTTATCACTTTTTCGGTGAAATCCTGCCTGGTTGTGATTACACTTAGGCTGCTGGACAATTCTTTTGCTTCGGTCCGCAGCGTGGCTTTCGCTGCGTCGAGATCATCGATTGCATCCTGGATGTTACTGCTGGTTGTCCAACCTGCTGCATCAGCAATTCCGAGACCGCCAGAGCTGCCATTGAATCCGCTCAGCCCGAGAGAGTTGGTTCCGTCTGCGTTAAAAGTTACGGTTAAGGAATCGGCGGCCAGGAAATTTATGCCCTTATAGCCTGAATCTTCAGAAAGGTCGTCAATCTGACGCAACAATACATTAAACTGAGCGGCCAGGCTATTTTGTTCTGATCCATTCGTTGTGGAAAGAGCAGACTGGGCCGTAGCCTTAGCGGCCGCAATCAGGTCGGTGATGGCCTCGATACCGTTGTTGCCGGATTTGATGGTCTGAATCGCCTCACCCATGGCGTCTTTACGGAAAGCCAGGTCATTGGCGCGTTGCTGGTGATTTTCAGCCGAGAAAAAGTTGACTGGATCATCCAAAGCAGTCTGTACGCGTTTGCCCGTAGCCAGACGGCTCTGGGTCAGTTCCATCAGCTTTGAGGTTTGCTGAAGTGAAAATAGATTCTGTCTCATACCTGAGGTTAATGTGATAGACATAATGTTTCTCCCTTTCTAGGTTTTTATTTTGGCCTTCATGCCAATGGTTAAATTTGATCTAAATTAATTTTTGTCAGACAAGTCATCAGTCCGCCTTTTCTACGCCTCCTTTCCGGACCAGTATTTTGTCTACAGCCTCTTTATCGGATCAAATCGGGGTGACTTTAGTTTTTTTTTTCGTTTTTTTCTTTTAAGTTTTTGAAATACTTGATAACTTAGACACTATACCCCGGTGGAATATCGCCGATTCCGCTGTTCCCGGAATTGGAATTCCAGAATGGCTGAATAGAAGCCCATTGGGGGTCTTAG
>JARFPZ010000153.1 GCA_029288035.1 Desulfosarcina sp. | reverse complement strand
TATCTTGATCAGACTCGGTGATTTGTTGAGAGTCGATGGTGATCACGGTATCATCGAAATCCTTGGATAGCTTTTATTCTGTTGACAATAATGAGATGACTCCCCTGCACTTGGCTGCTCAATTAGGGTCTAAGGAGATTGCTGAGATTCTTATTTTCAATGGTGCCAATGTAAATGCCAAGACAAAATCGGGAACCACTCCTTTGCATGCTGCGGCGCGAGAGGGGCATAAGGAGATTGAGAATTTACTTATTAAACATGGTGGACACGAGTAATTTAGTGTGGAATATTTATAGTCGTTAATTGGGCGGGTTTTCTATATCTTGTAAAATGAGTATTTGGCAATACCAGAAAGAGGCTACTGGGTGGTCGGGGGGGTTCATTGCAATCCTTTTTGAACGCTCGCAATAAAGCGTAATTGGGACATATGAATTACCTAAAAAGGCATAAGCAGGGGCAGGCCATTCAACACTGCCCTTCCATTTTTCTGAGTTTTGCTATCTTCAGAGACTGTCGGAAAAGCCCTAATTCTCGCTATGTATCTGATATTTAAACAGCAGGTTAAGCGCTATGACACAGAATCGATATCTGAAACCGTTAATCACTTTCGTATTGTCAATTTTCGTTATGCACTGATTATAATATGGAAATAATTGGAAAAAACCCTATTATTGGATACATAAATTTAGATCCCGTGCTCATAAATCTGATACAAAAGCTTGACTTAAATATCAAATCTTAGTTTATAGCATAATCATCCCATAATAGAGGAGATAGAGGAATGAAAGCTTTTGCCGATAAAGCCTACGATCTTTTACGACAGGTCCCGGAAGGCCGTGTGACAACTTACAAAGAAATCGCTCATGCCCTGGGAACCAAAGCCTATAGAGGTGTTGGACAGGCCATGAAACGAAATCCCTATGCACCGGAGGTGCCCTGACACCGAGTCGTTGCCTCATCCGGTCGGATGGGTGGATTTCAAGGCAAAACATCGGGAATTTCCATACAGAGAAAAATCAAAATGCTCAAAGCCGAGGGAATCGAGTTCAATGGCGAAAAAATTAAGAATTTTGAAAATGTTCTATTCCGGTTCCCGTGACCGATATTTTTTAAACGAAACCGTCACCATCAAACAGGGTTTCGGTATTATTTTTGCCGTCCTGGCTGTCATTTTGGTATCCACTTGATATTTATCATCGAATCATTCGTCCATTTTGATTGACATTGGCAGAGGTTACGGATTAAATTAAAAGGTTAAAAACAAGATAAAATATAGATACCATAAATAGGCACTGCAGATTTGTTGTTTTTAGCAGCTGCGGGAGGATATTATGAAGTTCTTGGTATGTTACGATGAGACAAATGAAGCCAAAGAAGCGTTGAAAGTGGCCCAAGAGCACGCCAGGGTCTGGAACGCGAAATTGGAAGTCGTCAATGCCGTCATCCGAATAGAACCGCTAAAACATTCTAGGGTCCAAAAAATGGAAGAAAACCTGGCAGGACAGGTCAAGGACATTTTAGGCAGCGATGATCCGCCTTATGAGGTGCAATTGCTACTGACCGATCTGACCTCCGGGGAACAGCTGGTGAAATTTGCCGAAGATCTGAACATCGATCTAATATTTCTCGGAATCGTCAAAAAATCCAAAGTTGGAAAACTTTTATTCGGCTCCACGGCCCAGTATGTCATTTTGCATGCTCCCTGCCCGGTGGTGACGGTTCAAAAATAATGCGGCAGTTTAAATTTGTTATTTTTTGAATTTAGGTCCTCTTGATATTTGTGATTTACTATTTGAAATTTAATAATAGCTGAAACCTGACACCTGTCTACGATCCCGTCTGAAACGTAGCGTAAGCGGGGAAACCTCAATTTTTTGACAACATGTTGAAAGATAAAACCCAATAGTGTCTAAACCTTCTCATATCCTGCCTGGGAGTGATGTGCTTCAAAGGGAATGGTCAGTTCATATAAACCATTCTTCACCCGGGTGTTTACCGGTAAATGGCCTTTTTCAAAAATTTTCATCATTTTTTTGTTTGCCTGTAGTACTTCAGCGGTAAACCCTTTTAATCCCCGTTCTTTTGCCAGTCGTATCAGCATCTCATAGAGGGCCGTCGCGATCCCCCGTCCATGGTATTTTTCTTCCACAACAAAAGCCAAATCCCCGTATGAACTTTTCTCATCCTTGACAAATCGTGCCTCGGCAATGATGGTGGCTTGATCGGGTTCTTGCGTGAGGGCAACCACCGACATGACCCGGCTGTAATCGATATTGACATATTCCTGCATTTTTTTGTGGGGCATGGTGGAAATAGGGTATAAATATCGACGGTAGACGGTCTCATGTGAGAAACGATAGAAAAGACGTCGCATGGCCTCTTCATCGGAAGGTTTGATGGCCCTGAACCGAACCTTCAATCCGTCCCGGAAGATACGCTCGGTTGCGATTTCCATGGGATATAAGCGAGCACTTTCAGACAGAAAAATCTGATCAGAGAACAGGATGCTCTTTTTCTTGGCTTGCTCGACAAGCTTTTCGCGGTCGTCCGGATGCGCAATATCGATCAATGCCTGAGCCCTTTCGCGGATGGTACGCCACTTTAAGTTGGCGATGCCGTATTCGGTGACCACCACATCAATCGACTCGCGCATATGGAACTGATTGCGAAGATCCCGCAGCATCACCACAATATTGGGGGCCCCTTGTGGGTTTCGGCTTGGCAACCCGAATACGGTACGTCCTCCGGAAGACATCTCGGTGCCGGTGAATAGATCAGCTCCTTGACCCGGACCAGCGGAAATGTTTCCCTTCCCGACGGAGAAAGCAACCCGCCCCAGCAGGTCCACCTTGCGGGCCCGAAACACGGCCACAAAATTTGGATTACGTCCGATTTGGGTGGGATCGAACACTTGTTCGACACCTTGAAATTCAATCAAAGGATTACGATCCAGCCAGGCCATCAGCTTCGGTGTTCCTAAGGCGTAGGAAGTAACCGATTTACCCCTGAATACTTCTTTGCGGTAGTTGGTCACCGCACCGCTTTTGACCAGATCCATTAAGGCGTCGGTAAAACAGGACGAATGGATGCCCAGGTGTCGCTTGTGGGTTAGGTGTCGACCCAAAGCCTCGCACAAAGAATCCGTGGTAAAGCTGAGACAGTCCCCATCCTCAATCACCTGGGCAATGTTGGCAGCCACTTGATTGATGACTTTGTTTACAGGCTGACGTTTGAAATAGGTTGGCGGTTCCGTTGACTTCACCAACAGATCAAAATCCGAAACAGAGACAATGGTGTCGCCGAAGGTGAAAGGAATCTGGGGATTGATTTCCCCCACCACCACTGATGCCTGCTCCATGGCTTCCCGGGCGATGTCAACCGCCACCCCGAGACTGCAATAACCGTCCTCATTGGGGGGTGTGATTTGAACAAAGGCTACATCAATGGGAATTCTTTTAGATTTGATGATGCGCGGTATTTGGGAAATTCGACCTGGAATCAGATCCACACTTCCGGCGACAACCGCCTCGCTGGCCACCCAGGTGGAAAAAAACGTTTTGAGACGGTACCTTTGCCAGTCACGCTTTTTTAAGGAAAGGATGTCCCCGTGGCTGGTCAGCTGGATCAATTCCAGGTCATTTGTATTCGAAAGGCCCGAATCGATGAGAAATTTCATCAAGGTGCGAGGTTCCGCTACGCCGCTACCAAGAAAGATAGTCATTCCCGGCCTGATATGGGATAGGACTTCCTGAGGAGAAATAACAAGGTCTTCCCATTGAATATTTCCGTGACTGCTCTTTTTTTTCTTCATTCTATAGCCGTTTGAGGGTTGTGAGGTTCAGGTTTGTTTCAGTCCGGCCGTCGGTCTGAAAAGTTTACCCTCCGTTAGGAGGGTGTCAAGTCTGCTCAAAAAAGAAACTTAATTAAATGCAATTCTGTTTTTCTGACAGGATCAACAGGATGGACAGGATACACCGATAAAAAACAAAATTATCCTGATAATCCTGTAAATCCTCTACTCTACTCTAAATTAAAGTAGTGTCATACGAACGGTTCATGGTCATCGGTATCGGATGAAAGGACGCTTGCAGAAATAATTAGAATATCAAATTTGGCTTGGCATCGTCAAATAAAAAGAAAATTATTCATTAATCTGGGGACAAGAAGCTGAGGGATGAGAATTGCCGAACGGTTCAGAAAAGAACTTGATTAGGTCCGTCGGCAAGGTTATGCTCTGGATATCGGATATCGGAAATGGGGCGATCGAAGTTTACCGTACGGCAGCACCGGTGCTTGACTTTAACCTTCATCCATCCGGCGTAAATTATCAACCCGCATGGTATAGATTAGATATCAACGAAATTCGTAAGCCGAGTGATGGTTACTGGACCGATTAACCTTTAGATGGCGTACGATGTGCTGAGCGCTGGTGGTTTGCCTATAATTTCAGGACTCCTGACCTCAATTGGAAAAA
>JARFPZ010000115.1 GCA_029288035.1 Desulfosarcina sp. | reverse complement strand
CCCGGTGCCGCCTGCCGAGACTTCCTGGTAGGTGGGATTCTGGGTCTGGCCGCCGACATAACCGGATATGACTTCAACAACACCGTCAAACTTTTCAAAATCCGACTCCGTGCACCAAAAACAACCACCGGCAAAGGTGGCTTCAGACAGATCTTTCTGATTTATATCCATGGTGGTATCCGTTTTGTCCTTCAAGTTATTAGATTTTTGAAAACCTACTAAAACAAGCGTAAATGCTATCATTAATCCAATAAGGATGATTGTTTTCATGTCAATCCCTCCATTTCTTAGGATTTATTGTTTTCATAGAACTAATTTCGAATCATTGCCATAACTCTTATCCCTTTTCTCAAATATAAGCACCATCCTTAAAAAAAATGTAACGATTTGTTAACAATTTGATAACGAATCGATAAAGTTCTTAAGTATTTGTTATTATTATATTTAATGTAAATAAATCTCCTTGTGCAATGCAAACTACCGTATATTTGAAAGCATTCGTAATTAAAAATAACGTAAGGATGGAACCTGAAAAAGTAAACACCCGGTCGTTCTCGCCCGCAATGGTCAGATCCAGCGAAGCCGCCAGCCTATTTCAGGGCGCAGAATTTGCTAAAGGTTTTGCGTATCGGAGAATTTTCAGGTTCGCCATGAAGGAAGGACGAGATCGTCAATTAAAAATCAAGCCTAAAGTCGTTGATTCGAACGGACAAACGGGGTAGCGAAAAAGTCTGGGGTTATCCTGTTTCCGATCTATTGTACGATTCAAACCGTTGCTCAATTTTCAGGGCCGGTTTAACCAGCATGGTGACGACAAAGATGCCGAGGGCCAGGATGCCGAGGGTTACACAGATTTCCACCCAGCTTGGCGCGTAATCCACCACTTCGCCCAAGGGCGAAGGTACCAGACCCGGCACAATCAGTCCGATGCCTTTTTCTATCCAGATGCCCAGAAAAAGGAAAATACAGGCCGGATTTCGGCCTTCTCTGCTTCTTTGCACACAAAAGGTGCATTTTTCCATCTGCCCCCTGGAACGTATTCGGTTGCCGAGATAGTGCTGCTTTTTGGTCATTTCATTTATGGGAACCACCGGTTCGTTATAGTTGAATCGACGACCGTAGTAGGGACAGGCGGCAATGCAGTAACGGCAGCCGATGCACCAGTCATAGTCTACAACGACGATACCGTCGGGTTCCTGCCAGGTGGCCTTGGTGGGGCAGGCTTTGACACAGGGCGCGCTTTGTCAGTGAAAACATTGAACCCCCATATAGAAATGGTCTGCAACCGGTACTTCATGAAAGTATTTGCCATCGCCGACATCCGGGGTCATCTCTCCGTGTTCCATCTCAAATATCCGGATATATTGGGTATTAGACTTTCGGTCGAGATTGTTTTCTTTCACACAGGCCGCCACGCATTCCATGTAACCTTCACAACGAGTCACATTAAAGGCATAGCCGAACAAACCCCCCTCGATGGGTTTTCGGGTGCTCATCTGGACATCCACGCCATGTTTTATTTTGGCCAACCGCTCCAGGCGTTGAACGGTTTCTTCTTTTTCTTGCGGCGTCATCAAGCGGTAATTCTTTTTGAAGAATTCCTTGAACCGCAATTTGAGTGTTTCACTTGAGCCAAATGCTTCGGTGCCACATCCGGCAAGCATTGCCGCACCACCGAGCGCGGTGATTCTGGCGGCTCCCTTGAGAAATTCCCGTCGCCCGCAATTTTTGTCTTGCGGATGGTTGTCTTCTTTTTGCGTTTGACAATCGCTTTTTCTCAGCGGCTCCATGCTAGTTCCCTATTTCTTAAATGGCGGAGAGTATGTTACCGGCCAACGTTTTTCAAAGCGCGGTGAGTGAGGATTGTGACAGGAGGCGCAGTTTTTGACGACCCGCTGTCCTGCCCAGAATGATAATCGTTTGCCGTGTGCGCCGCCCACCCAGTCTTTTCTTTGTCTAAAATGGCATTGACCGCACATCCGGTAACTGTGATCCATATCAATTTTCGTTCCAGCCTCGGTCACCAGAAAATCACGCTTCTCCTTGTTGTGACAGGTATAGCAGGAGAGCGGTTTCTCCGGGCTGCCATGATTCAGACGGATATCTCCGTGGGCCATTTCGGCAGCGTTGGCGATACTGACCGGTTTGTTATTATGGCACTGACTGCATTTAAAGTGACCTCCTTGATCAAGTAGCTTTCGTCAAAGAACGGCACGAAGACCATTCCCCTGGGGGGGGGCGCCCGCGGCCGTTGATACTTGCCTTCATCGCTACCGATCCCCGGCGGGAAGAAACTTTGATCTTCATGCCATTGGTGATACCCATGCGGGAAGCATCATCGGGATTGATCTCCACATAGGATTCCGGGGCGGCTTTATGTAAAATCGGGACCCGCCGCGTCATAGAGCCGGTATGCCAGTGCTCCAGGATCCGGCCGGTATTGAGCCAGAATGGATACTCGCTGTCGGGTGATTCTGCTGCCGGTTCGTAGGGTCGCAGCCAAATCCAGGCCCGGTTATCCGGTTTGCCGTAAAAATGGAAATCATCCTGCTTGGCGGCCGGGTCATATTTGGCATTATAGCGCCATTTGGTTTCCATTCCATCGACAAAGGGCCACATGGCACCCGATCGTTCTTTCAGCACTTTGTAAGGTGCCATTCTGTGCTTGGGATTGTCATGAAATTGAATATACTCGTTCCAGATGTCTTCGATATAGGTCTTTTCAGACCAGGAAAATTGTTTATCAAAACCCATGCGCCGGGCCACTTCGATAATCTGCCAGGTATTGCTCATGCAATCACCCGGCATGGGA
>JARFPZ010000472.1 GCA_029288035.1 Desulfosarcina sp. | reverse complement strand
GCATCCGGATTCATTGGCCATGAAGTATCCCGCCAACTAGCCATTCAGGGATACCGACCCAGGCTTATGATACGCCAAGCAGGCGATGACTGTGAAATCTGCCATTTCGATGCAGACCTTGTTATGGCCGATTTGAGAAATCCGCAAAGCCTCAAAGAAGCGGTCAAGGGGATGGATGGCATCATTCATCTTGCGGCAAGGGCCACGTTCGAATCCTATCGTACGCTGAAGCCCTCCATACTGGATGGATCGCTGGCCCTGATGAGGGCCGGGGCAGACGCCGGCGTTGCCAGTTTCGTATACAGCTCCAGTCTGCTGGTCTACAGTGGACGTGCAGCCATGGTCAACAGCCGGACCGAGGTCAAGCCGGTGCTCGATTACGGCCGCATCAAAGTGGAAACCGAAAAGCGGCTTCAGGAGATTGCCGACTCTGCTGGCATCGCATTTGCCGCAATTCGGTTGCCCCACGTCTACGGCGTTCGCGACCTCTATTTTCGCCAGCTGCAATCCGGCCGTCTGATTCTGCCGGGTTTGGGCAAAAATATCTACACGCACCTTCATGTGGCCGATGCGGCGGCTGCCATTATCGCCTGCGCCGAGCAGGCCTATTCAGGTATTTCGCCACTGGGGGACCGCCAGCCGTCCACTTGGGCCACATTTACAAAGGTAGCCCGGCGATTCTATCCAAAGGCCCGAGTTCATGCCGTACCCCAATGGCTGGCGCTGCTGGCAACTTTTCTGCTGAGACCGTTTCGCAGAGTTCGACCGCACCCCGGACTGGAGACGCCGGGTGCCGTGCGCACCTATAACTTCAACCTGGCTGTTGACCCTGATGCATTGTGGAAGGACCTGGGTTTGGCCCCCAAATTCCCGACAATATTCGAAGGAATCCCAGCCGCGGTGGCTTCGGCCAGAGAATTGGGTGCATTGATCAACTGAACCGATTTTTTTCCTGTAAAAAAAACCTATACTTACTGATTAGCCAATCCGATTGTTATTGCTTAACGGCAACGAGAGTCGCCATTTCATCCAAATTTTTCATCTCCGGATCTTCAGCTTCGCGGTAATAAATGATGCGCATCGCTAAAAATGCGTGCAGCAATTCGTTTGTCCGCAGAAGATAATCACGGCAATGTTCCGGGGTTCTTTTATCGCTCTTGGATCCCAACAGTGTGTGAAAGATGACTACGCCGCCCGGTTTCAATCCTTCTTGTATATACGGAAACAATCGACGGTTCAAAAATTTAACATTCAGGATAAGATCATAGTGACCGGTGGCGATCTCGAATTGATCCAGATCAGCACATATGGCATTGATGTTCGGAAATCTGCTTGTGAACTCGATAAAACCCACCTCGGATATATCCACGGCGTCAACCGAAAAGCCTTTTTGGCTCAGAAAAACCGCATTACGTCCGTTGCCTGCCGCAATATCCAGCGCTTTCTTTCCAGGAGCCAAGTGGTAAAAATTTTTGACAACACTGGCCACTTCAGTCGGGAAGGACTCTTTGCGGTATTTTTCGTTCCATTTGATGCGGTCTTGTTTCATTCTACATTCATGACATTTTTTAGGTATTTCGATTGAGGTCAGCATATTTTTTCTATTTGAATTTTAGTAAGAAAAAGTATTGATTACTCATCATCGTTCATATATTCCCACATCTCATTTTGATGCAACCAAATGGGATCTGCATTCCTTCGAATAAACTCGTCCACATCCATACCGTCGATGGTTTGTGGTCGCTTGACGCGCTTCTGCTTCCCCTTAACGAAAATAGTCATGTACTCTTTCTGCCGCTGCTTCTTTTCTGCCTTTTCAGCGGCAGTGAGTTTACGTTTATGCTTTGTCATAATAGATGCGGCTCTTTGTCTTGATTCGAAATGCTATTCTATATATCTGACAGGATTAACAGGATGGACAGGATATGGCTATACTAAATCAATTTTATCCTGATAATCCTGTAAATCCTGTCTAAATTTATGCAGTTTCTTAAAATCCGTCTGTTTTTTTTTAACCCGGAACGCTGAACCCCTGAACCGTTTAACCCATACTCATCTCTCCATGGCCTGCCGGCAGCGGGCCAGGATGCTGAGGACCTCAAATGGATCTTCAATTAGCGGGAAGGTGGGTACTCCCCGGGGCTCCAGATAGGCTTTGGCGTCGTCCATATGGTTTTTTTGTCCGGTAAAGGCAACGAACAGGGGTTTTTCCGGATATCGTTGTGCCAGCTCGATGATAAAATCCAGGGGCGGGACGCCGGTTTCATCGGTAATCATCAGAATCATGACAACGGCATCAATGTTGGCGTCTTTGAGCACTGCTTCGGTCCCCTCCCGATAAGCGAACTCCACGCCGCTCACCGTGGCGGCCGGCCAGATGTCCACCGGGTTTCGCATCCGGATGAAGGGCGGACTCATATCCTGAAGATAGCGACGGGTTTTCTCTTCAAAGGCCGGCACTTCCAAGCCCCAGCGTCGGTGGCAAAGGTCCGTCATGCAGACCAGCATGGCACCCGAGGGTGCTAATAAACTCACCCGGTTGCCCTGCGGCAGGGGCATGGCGGATATGGCCTTGGCTGCCAGAATCAGGTGGGAATAGTCATAGATTCTGACCACACCTGCTTGCCGCAAGGCCCCATCGATGATTCTGTCGTCCGATGCCAGGGCAGCCGTATGGGCCACAGCCGCTCGGGACCCTTCGGCAGTGGCGCCGCCCTTCAAAAGGATCACCGGCTTGACTCGCGTCACCTCACGGGCAACTTCCAGAAAGCGCCGGGGTTTCTTAAAGCTTTCCAGATAGATGAAGATTGCCTGGGTTTCCGGATCCTGGGCGTAGTACTCCAGCACCTCGCTTTCTTCTACATCCAGCTTATTGCCCATACCCAGCACACGGGCAACGCCGAAGTGTTCGGCGGTCATGATATAGCGCATGGTGTGGGTGGCGAAATTTCCGGTCTGAGCGATGTAGGAGACGTTGCCGCGCGGGACTTTACCGAGAGGAAAGAACGTTGAGGTGAATTTGTGGGGTGTCGATGTGTGTCCGGAGGTGTTGGGACCAATCGCTCGAACCCCGGTATCCTGGATGGCTTGAATCGTCGCTTGCTGGAGTTCTTCTCCCTGCTGATCGACTTCGGCAAAGCCGCCGGCAGCCAGGACAACGGTTTTGGCCCCCCTGGCGGCACAGTCCCGAATGGCCTGGGGGGTTGCCCTGGCGGGTAAAATAATGATGGCCTGATCGATATCTTCCGGTAAATCCTGGATCGACGGATAAACCCGGTGCCCCAGAATTTCTCCGCCCTTGGGATTGACCAGGTACAGGCGACCTTCGAATTCATTGGCCAGAATGTTTTGAATAACGTCATTGCCGGCTTTGTGCGGGGTGCCGGAAGCGCCGATAACCGCAACACTTTGGGGTTCGAAAAATTTTGTTAAGTTTCCGGTGACGGCTTTCTCCGTCGTCGCCGGCGGCTGCGGTTCCTGCAATACGATCAGGGCGTCTACCGCCACGGGGTGACCCTTCCGAACAATCAGTGGATTGATGTCTATTTCGCAAACCGCCGGATGGTCAATTGCGATTTGACCCAACTGCTGCAGGCAGTTGCTGAGCTCATCGATGTGGACGGGTTCAAGCCCGCGAAGGCCTCCTAAAATTTTGGCTCCTTTAATATCGGTCGTCATCTCCCGGGCATCCTCCCGGCTTAACGGTGCAACCCGGAAAACCACATCGCCCAAAGCTTCGGTGAAGATACCCCCCAGCCCGAACATGACACAGGGACCGAATTGCGCATCCCGGTTCAACCCTGCCACCAGTTCCCGGGAACCCCGTATCATCTCCTGGACCAGGATGGCACCGCCCAGATTCCGCGCTTTGGGAGCCAGCCGATCATAGGCCTTCTTTAATTCGACTGCATTACCAATGCCCAGCTCGATGAGATTCTGCTCGGTCTTATGCTGGGCTGCGGCAGCACAAACTTTTAGAACCACCGGATAACCGATCTGTTCGGCAGCTTGCTCGGCGGCAGCAAGTTCGTCGATCAGCAAGTCCTCAGTTGTCGGGATTCCGTACTCTGCGAGAATTTTTTTGCTGTCATATTCGGACAGGGTCGTTTGGCCGGCTGCAAGGGCCTCCGCGATCATGGTCTCAACTGATTTCATAGGGTCTCCATTCAACATTCGGTGTTGGACGTTCGATGTTCGATGTTAATTTTTTATTAACCCTTTCCTCCCGGAGGACAGAGCCTGACTATTCTTGCTCCCATTCCTTTCTGACCAGTTCGAGTCGGGCATAGAATTTTCGATCCCGGTCCCGCCGCATGGTTTCCACCGCACCGGGTCCGTAGACATAGAAACCGCTCGCTGATTTGAGGCCGAGTTTGCCGGCCTTCACTTGCTTTTCGAGCAGCTTCGGCGGCTTGAAATGGGGCTTATCGAGCTTTTCCTCCAGATAGCGGTAGACGCCCAAATAAGTGTCTGCACCGGCCTGATCCATAATCTCAAACGGCCCGTAAGCCCCCAACCGAAAACCAAAGGAGTTCTTGACAATGCTGTCTACCTCTGCCGGCGTGGCCAGCCCTTCCTCGACGAGGGCGATGGCCTCGGCAGCCAGGGCCATTTGAATGCGGTTGGCCACGAATCCGGGCGCACTTTTACAAATCGTCGGTACTTTGCCCAGGCCGGTTAGAAATTCCATGACCAAATCAATGTTGGACGGATCGGCATGCTTCGACGGAATGACTTCCACGCAGGGCGTGATCTGGGGCGGATGAAACCAGTGGGTTCCGATAATACGCTCCGGGTTGGGCAGGCCTTCGGCCAATTCGTTAATGTCATAGGATGAGGTGTTGGAGGCCAGGATAGTACCGGGGGCGGCGTTTTGGCCCATCGTCATCCAAACGTCGCGTTTGAGGTCGAAATCTTCACTGACGGCTTCCAGAACATAATCGGCTTTGGGGAGATTTCCAACCAAATCGGTGGTGAAATTGATTGCGGACAGGACGGTCTCCTTTCCGGAAGTATTCAATTTCCCGAGCTCAATCATATAGTCGAGGTTGTCCACGATCCAGCACCGGGCGCGAGCCAGGATATCATCGGATTGGTCCACCAGGAAGACCTCGATGTTGTGCATGGCCAGCAGCTGGGCAAATCCGTGACCCATGATGCCGGCACCGACTACCAGAGCCGTGTCGATTTTTCCAGGTTTCGAATTGTTTTTTTGCATGTTTTAATCTCTCCTGGGTTAAATTCCCCGCAGCTTGCTGCGATAAAAGTGAGTTAAATCCTAAAAAAATAATACTCCGCGGTTTGTCGCGGAGAGATTT
>JARFPZ010000069.1 GCA_029288035.1 Desulfosarcina sp. | reverse complement strand
GCCATAAATAGCCTCCCAAAGAAAATTATGACGATTTTATTAATTATCATTCACGTCCTTGTTTGTATCGCACTGATCATGATTGTTTTGCTCCAGACGGGCAAAGGATCGGATATGGGAGCCGCCTTCGGTGGCGGATCGAGCCAGACGCTGTTTGGCAGCACCGGTGCCTCGACTTTTTTAAGCAAAGCCACGACCGGCGCCGCCATTGTATTTATGCTCACTTCGTTGGGGCTGGCGTGGATGTCCAGTCACCGCACCGGGACAGAATCGGTTGTCACCGACACCCCGGCCCCGATCGAGAGCCCGGCCCAGCCGGCCCCGGGCACAGCCCCGGCAGCCGGCGGCAGTGGTTCACAGCCGGCCAAACAGTCAGAGTGACATGCAGCTGTAGATTTTTACAAACGTGCCGAAGTGGTGGAATTTGGTAGACACGCTATCTTGAGGGGGTAGTGGGCCACGCCCGTGCCGGTTCAAGTCCGGCCTTCGGCACCATAGAAAAAAGAGAAACGGTTTCAGTATGTTACTGAAGCCGTTTTTTCATATGCGATTTTAGACCTAATTTTCGTACCGTTTTGGCTTGAATAATATCCAAAATTCAGGAATTGTCATCCTTGATTTCATAGCCTAGGGAGCGATAACCTTTGAGCCGCCGATCATACATTCTTGCTAAGACCGGCACATTCAAATCCGCGTAATCGTAAATCACAACCTTCTTCTTACTGTCGTAGATTCTGTGCAAACGACCGGCATACTGATTTAGAGTGCCTCTCCAAGAAATTGGCAAAGTCAAAAATAATGTATCAAGCCTTTCGTCGTCAAATCCTTCTCCTAAGTATCGGCCGGTGGCGAGGACCGCTTTCTCAGCATCGTCTGGAAGAAACTCAAGTGCGTTTAACGCAGCCTGTCTCTGCTTTTTTCCCATTCCACCTTTCATGACAATTAGATTTGTAATTTTATCTTCAAGCAGATTTTTTAGTGTCTCAAGATGCTCCACACGTTCGGTCAGGATAACCGGAAAACGATTGTTTTTAATCGCCAACATTACGTCAGCGACAATAACTTTATTGCGCTCATCGCTTTGTAATAACGATTTATAAATTTCATGGATGGCAGTGTATTGGTCTGCCTCAAATGAAGCAGGCATCCTAAAGCTCGTTTCCCTGACAATGACCTCATGGGCAAATGGTCGTGCTGCCGCCTGTTTCTTATCATCTACTTTATAACGAACATGCCCGCAGTTCATAAAAATAATCGGATGATGGCCATCTTTACGGGTAACTGTAGCCGAAAGCCCGGTAACATACTTCGCTTTGCACTGCCGGGCAACGATCTCAAAGCTTCTGGCGGAAATATGATGACATTCGTCCACAATTAGATAGCCGTATTTGGCCACAATATCGTCTACCACTCCCTTTCGTCCTAAGCTCTGAATTGTTGCGACATCGATAATGCCGGTAGGCTTACGTTTTCCGCCACCGAATTGTCCTATATCGTCAACTGAAACATCGAGAAAAGTATTCAATCGTGCGATCCACTGATAGAGAAGCTCTTTTAAATGAACCATGATCAAAGTGTTCACAGATCGCTTCGCAATTAAATAAGCTGCGACTACAGTCTTCCCAAATGCGGTCGATGCTGCTAATACACCAGTGTCGTGTCTAAGGAGAGCATCGGCAGCAACCTGCTGCTCAGGTCTTAGCTCTCCAATAAATCTAGCGTTTATTGGAACTTCCGCAAACCTCTCATCGATAACTTCGGTCTTGATTCCCAAGGAATGTAGCAATTCGAATATATCTCCGAGACAGCCTATAGGCAGACCAATGTGTTTTGGGAAATCTTCACAGCAATGAACAATACGAGGTTTATCATAGGTCGGAAACCTCATCGCTTGTGCTTTATAGAACTCCGGGTTTTGGAAAGCGGCTAATCGAATTAATTTGTTCTTTAATACCGGTGGAAGCCCTTCTTTGCTGATATAAATCTGATTTGCAAGCATTAATTCAACACTGCCTGGCAACGGCCCCTCGATCTTACCTTCAGGCTTTCTACCGGATGGACTGTACAGCCACGGTGAAATATCATCTTCATCGGTGCTGACAAACCTGACTCCCAGCACCCCACCCCGATAGGCAGCTTTATCAACGACAGATTGAACTTCAGCGAAACTCATACGTTGGACTACTGACAGGTAACTCCATTGATCAGAGTAAGGATGGAGGTTTTCATCGACAAAAAGACTGTTTCCCTCCTTTCTCGGTTTAGCCTGCAGTGGAAGGGCAATCAAGCTTCCAAATCCACCCCGAGGAAGGGTATCCTGACTCGGAAAAAATCGATCGTAGGAACGAAATCCCATCTCAGGTCGAGTCTCCATTGTCCTGGTGAGCATAAAAGCGCCCAACTGACGCGCGAGTTTTGCCGGTATCGGTTCTGAAAAAAAGATCCAGATATGACCGCCGTTCCCAGACCTTGATCTTTCGAGTACAGCTGAAACATTAAACGTTTCGCAGGTTTCCAGATAAGCTCTGGAGTTCTCTTTCCATTCCTCCTTGTCGAAATCGACCGCCAAAAACCAGCAGGTTTCATCAACAAGCATGGGATACACACCGATCACAAATTCACGACGGTATCTGTCAGTAGGATCAATTCCAATTAGGTGATTTCGAATAACATCGTCGGAAAGCGGTATAAGATCCCTGTTTTCACATTCACCACATTTAATTTTGGGTTTTTGACAAATAGGTCTGATCCACTCATTCCGGCAGACTGGCTGGAAGCCACTTTTGCCGGTGCGTTTACTTTCGAAACGCCTTGGATAGACATCTTCCCGTCCACGGAACAATGACTGAAAAAGAGCAATCTTTTGTTCCTGGGTCGAATCATTTGTTACGTTTAATTCAGATACACGGCCAAATGGAATCTGTTCATCGGCAATTGATTGTCTTTGCCCTTTTAGCTGCTCGATTCTTGCTTGCAGCTCCTTTCTTTTTTCATCTAAAGCAGCCAGTTCCTGTTCAGCAGACTGGATTTGTGAATCTATTGGCTTTTGATTCTTCAAAATATCCTCGAGAATATTCCACTAAGACGTCTGAAATTGTTATAACCTTATAATTTCATACATTTAAAATCAATCGCTATCTCATTAATTCCACAAAATATAATGCTGATGATTGCAACTATATATGTTATTATTGCGATGTGTTAGAATACCTGTTATTAGAAATGTTTGAAATTTATCAATAGAAGAAATTCATACTGTATATCAACGGCGAAAAATCATGGAAAAAATTATCAACATCCATATCAAGAAGCTGCCGGAAGGAGTTTATCTAGCCACCTCCAAGGATATTCAGGGTTTGGTAGCTCAAGGCCGAACAGCAACAGAGGCATTGGAAATTGCAAGGGACGTCGCACGCAAATTAATCGAAGCCCAAGCGGAGCGTTCCGGAAAACTGAAGCTTTCGACCATAGATGAATCGTTCGATTACCCTCTGATTGTGAATGCCTAACGATGGGCCGATTAGCTGGTTTCCGATATAGACAGATAATAAAGCGGCTGAAGGCATTCGGATTTGCATTTGATCGGCAAGCTGCTGGAAGCCATGAAATCTGGTACAATTCGCATACCAATCGTTATACAACTATACCCAATCATTCAGGAGACCTGCCTGAAGGAACGTTGAGAGCCATTCTCAAAGAAGCCGGTATTGATCCAAACGAATTTTTGAAGAAGTAAAAATCATGGGTTTTCCTTTTCTTTTTTTGGTTATTTTATATTCTGATTTTTTACATTCTTTCCGGCGACTTTCATTTATTTAGGACGGGAATCGGAACTTCTGGACCTGAATATTCTTAGATCACCAAATCCTTTTTCAAATAAAATATAATTTCGAAAAAAGCATGAAGACGAGGCCTACAATCTTTTTTACCGCTGATGAACACTATGGACACGGTCACATTATAATAGCTGGCAACTTTACGGCCATTCTCATGGAAAACTGCCGCCCATCGGCAAACAATGGGATATAGGGGTTGATAATAACAATTTTTATCCGGTCAGCTTCGATTAAATTTGTGAAATAATGAAGGGTAGGCCTGACAATCCCAATTTTGTGGGAAACAAAGCTGCCTGATTGATTTTATGAATATGCGATTGATATGCGATTATGCGGCCAGGAACGTACAAAAACTAGCTTAATGTCGCTTAAACTAACATTTATTTTGATAAATTACTGATATAATTATATATTTTGCAATTCCGGCCTTCGGCACCAAAAATTCTAAGGTCAGCCAACGAATGGCTGGCCTTTTTTATTTTCGTGGATTGAATATTTTAGCCCTATCCGCATCGACTTTCAGGGGTCTTTCTGAAGCTTGGGTGGCGCCTGATCTGAATCTTCGGGAGAAACGACCGGTGACATCTCCCTGGGGAGCGTGCGGATGTGCAGATCTCGTTGGGGGAAGGCGATTTCGATGTTCAGTTCGCGGAAGCGCCGGTCGATGTCGCAGCGGATCTGACTTGACGCCGTCCAGTAGTCGTCTACATCTACCCAGATGCGCAGGCGGAAGATCAGGGCGCTGTCGCCATGATCGACGAAGAGTACCTCCGGCCGCGGAAACTTTAAAACTTCGGGTTTTTGCTGGGCAATGTCCAGCAGCGTTTTCTGCACCAAGTCGATGTCCGACCCGTAGGCGACCCCTATTTCGAGGCTGCGACGCATTCGCTTGTCCTTGAAACTCCAATTGGTGACTTGCTGACTGATAAATTCGGAATTGGGGATGATCACCGAGGCGTTGTCGAAGGTCTGCACCACGGTGGCGCGCACGTTGATTTTTTTTACTTCGGCCCACAGGCCGCCGACCTCGACATAATCCCCAACCTGGATGGGTCGTTCGAACAGCAGGATCAGGCCGCTGATAAAGTTGTTGAAGATATTCTGCAGGCCGAACCCGATCCCGATGCTGAGCGCCCCGAAGATCACCGCCAGTGAAGTGGTATCGACTCCCAGGATACCAAGGGCCAGTATCAAACCCAGTCCCCAGCCAAGATAGCTCGTAATCGTTAGAATCGAATCCTTGAGCCCGCGTTCAAGCAACCGCTTGTCCAGGATTTTTTCTTTCAACAAGGCCCGCCCGACACGCGCAGCCATATGGGTTATAAAAATGATGACAATCGCCAGGATAATACCTTTAATACTGAGTTTCAGACTGCCGATGGCAATCGTCAAACCGAAAATGGTCCCAAGCTGCGACCAGATAAAACCCGAGGGGTCCCAAACCCAGATAGCACCGGCCACCAGACCGATCAGCCAAACGACCCGGGTTAGCTGGATCAACGACCAGCGCCAATGGTAGCTGCTTGTCAAGGGGCGGTCTTCGGCCGCCGCCGCTGCCCTGGCCCGAAAGTCACGGTGCCACTCCCGCACGGCGTTCAAGCTGATCCATCCCCAGAACAGCAGAACCACCGATTCGGTCCAGGCCCTCATCCACAGGCCCGCCAGCATGCCGTAGCCGAACAAGTTCAGCACCAGGGCCCCGCCAAAGACGAAATAGGTCCACCCTTTGACCAGCGCAAACCTTTTCGGATTGGGCGCGGCCTGGCCAAGGCGCACCCCCTCGGCCACAACCGGCTTCATCAACCGCCAGAAAATAACGGTCCAGGCCAGAAAACATACTGACACAACCGTCCTCGCCATCCATGCGAACAGGCTGTCTCTGCCCGCGATCCATAAAAGCATGAGGACAACAATAAATGCTGCACGGTAAAACCGAAAAAAACGCCTGAGGTGACGAGATATGAAAGACCGCAAGGCCGTTGACTGACCGCGAAATCCATGCTTGAGGTAATCCAGCCCCCAGCGGGTTACTAGCAGTACCAGGAAGATATAGAACAAAAATCGCCCCAGATCGACATCGAGGAACGAAAACTGTACCGAGCTGTAAAACCCGAATAGCAGCGTCATGCCAAGGTATGGAAGGGAACGTCGCAGCAGGAACAGGCACAGCCACCGATAGTACCCCTTCGGTCCCTCACACCTTTCTTCGATTCGCTTGAGGATGGTCAGGTACCGGTCCCGAAACACAATGATCGCTGTCAGCGCTGCCAAGAATATGAAAATTGGGGCAAAGCCACCCATTTTGACCTGCTGCCATTCGGCTCTCCATGTCGCCAATCTGAAACCGGCCCGGATACGGTCCCGGAAAAATTGCAGATCTTCCAGCAAGGCTTTGCCGCTCAATTCTTGGTGAAAATTCAGTCGCTGAAAAAGCGATGCCTTTTTCAGACTTTCCAGCTGGACCCTTAGTTTTTCAGCGAGGGCCCTTTTGGCCTCCACCGCAGACTTGATCTGGTCCAGCAACTCCCCGTAAGTTTTCAAATAGCGTGCCTCGAGCTGTTTTTTTTCCGAAAGACCCTCAAGCAGCTTTTGGGTGGCCGCTTCCAATTGCTGTTTCTGGGCATCGGATAACTGAGACTGCCGAATATCGGCGATCTGCTTCCGGGCTATTTCGATGCGGTCGGTGGTTTTTTGAAAAGAACTCGATTTCGAATCCCAATTTTTCTGAAACGTCTCAACCTGTTGGGTCAGGATATGGGATGCCAGCCGACTGTCTTTGACCGCATTTTCCAGATCTTCGATCCGCGGACTGCTCATCAGCAGCAATTGGCTATGGACCGTATTCTGCGAATCGTAGGCTTTGATTTGGGTTTGGGCCGCATTTTGTATCGTTTCTAGCTGCCGCAACTGCGTCTTGAGATCCGCGAGTTCGGCTTGGAGGCGGGGCAACGCATTTTCGAGGGATTGCGCCATCTGTTCCAGGGAGGTTAAGGCGTTGACATCCTCACTCTCTTCTTCGGCGCAGGTCATATGGGGCACAGAAAGCATGAGCAGCGCAATGAACACCAACCCAACAAAGCCACCTGTTGAAGCTTGTTTGGTGAAAACCTTTATGAAACGGAATAATTTCAAAATCATTTTTATCATCTGAAAAATCAATTCACATATTTTTAGTTGCCGCTTATGGCTCCCTATTACACAATTCTTAATTTATGTGTTCTTTGTAACTGCTTCCATATTTCTTTGATTATAATCGAGGAGGCCTCATCCTCACTAACAGTATCACACTTCGCTATAAAACAACACGAGATCAATAATTCATCATTACCAGTCCAAAGGCCAAATTCATTTCTGATATATTCACCCAAAGTAGTATTGAGAACACTCAATTCAGCCTCAGCCATATTTGCAATTATGGTTTTGTCTTTCAGGGGTAGCTCGGAGATGAGTCTAGCGACAGCGTCCTTAACGGTTTTGGGCGGTCTTAAAGGTTTAAATTGCTGGGATTTGGCGTTGGCGCTTCTCTCTTCATCTCTAAGAATTTGAATTGTTTTCTCAAGAATGGTGACCACATCACGATATATTTCGGAATCCTTGCTGGCCCTCGGTCCGGCAACGTTCAGAGTGTTAACCTTTTGCATTCTGATATGATCTTCTTGATCATTTTGTCAGATCCGTTTAATATTTTGCTTTGGTTTACTGTTAAGCCAAAATCAAAAGATTGCTTTGATAACCCTTTGTTTCAATCCGGCTAAAAGTCGAATTTCAGGTCCCGCAGAAAGTTTTATAATTCTCATCACCGTCACTCGGGGGGTCTTGATACTCGGATGTTTGTGCCAGCTCTTCATAAGGAGAGCGAAGGACCTGAAGAAATTTCTCGGCTAACGTAGCCTTGCCGGTCTGCTCACACGCTTGAATCACCGCTTCAACATGATGGTTCCGCGGGATTACCACAGGATTGTGTTGCCGCATCAGTTCCTGTACTTTTTGAGGAACTGTGTGTTGCTCGCTTAATCGTTTCTGCCAAAGGTCAAAACACTCCCCAAGATCATTCTTCAACTGAGAAGCTGCAGCGTCAGACCTCAAAGATTTGGTCAATAAATCGAAAGTGATCGTGTAGTCCAAGCGCCTATCCTTAAGTCGGTTCAAAACAAAAACGATTAATTTCTGATCCTCCTGTTTAATTAGGGTCAGACCAAGCTTCTTTCCCATCATTTTCATATATTCTTTTTCAAAACGGTCTGAAAACTCTTCGATAACAGGCCCAACCTGATCTACTGCTTTAGTCCTGTCAGCGTTGATGAGTGGCAACAGACATTCAGCGAATCGTGCTAGGTTCCATTGTAAAATATCAGGCTGATTGCCAAAGGCATATCGCCCCATTCTATCAATCGAACTGTAAACGGTCTGCGGATCATAGACCCCCATCATGGCGCAAGGGCCATAGTCGATGGTTTCCCCGCAAAGGGATGTGTTATCAGTATTCATGACACCATGAATAAAACCGACCCTCATCCATTCAACGACGAGTTGAATCTGCCTTTCGATAACCTTATTAATAAACGAAACATATGGCATCTGCCCTTTTTCCTGCAACTCCGGATAGTGACGCTCTATCGTATAGTTGCAGAGCGTCTTGAGCGCTTGATGATCACCTCGGGCCGCAAAGAACTCAAAAGTCCCGATACGTAAATGACTTGACGCAACCCGCGTGACGACAGCCCCTGGCAATGTCTTCTCACGAAAAACGGGTTCTCCAGTCGCGACAACTGCCAGACAGCGTGTTGTCGGAACACCTAAAGCGTTCATGGCCTCACTCATGATGAACTCTCGAACGGCTGGACCAAGGGCACAACGACCATCACCCCCTCTGGAAAATGAGGTGCGGCCGGAACCTTTGAGCTGAATGTCCCTTCTTTGCCCGAATTGATCCAACACCTCCCCGAGAAGATGCGCTCTTCCGTCTCCAAGCTGGGGAACAAAACTGCCAAACTGGTGTCCTGCATACACCGTCGCAACGGGTTCTGATCCGGGAATAATGGCGTTCCCAGAAAAAGCGTGTGCCAGGGCAGCCGAATCATGTTTCAATTCATTTGGGATCAGTAGCTGTTCAGCCAGGCTGGTATTCCACAAAAAGAGCCGGGGGTCCTGAACAGATGTCGGCCGTGTTCTTTCGTAAAAAACCTCATCTAACGATGCGTAAGAATTTGAAAAATTCATTAACCAAAGTCCTTCACTGTCTCTCGTTTCATTTTAAATATTCATGATGAAATACTTGACCATGTCGGCCGCTTGCTCCGAACCGTTTAAGCGGCGGGACCAGGTCCTCGGCAACCGTACGTGTGATATGAAGATGGTCGCCAAAATGTCGGAACCAGATAGTGCAGACATGGCATTTAGATGAGCCAGTTTCTGACAACATCTCCCAACTGCCCTTCAAAATTTTCTTTGGTTCCGTGGGTTTTTACGGCGCCGAGATCCAGGACATAAACCTCATCGGCAACGGCCATGGCGGACCGCACATCCTGGTCGACGAGAAGTATGGTGCGGCCTTCTGCTTTTAACGCCAGAAGCTCTTCATAAATGTTCTGGGCAATCAATGGGGAAAGACCCACCGACGGTTCATCAACCAGAAGCAGGCTTGGGTTGCACAAAAGCGCCTTGGCGATATCCAGGATCCGCTGCAGGCCGCCGGAAAGGGAGCCGGCCAAATGCTTGCGGCGATCTTGCAAGACGGGAAATCTTTCAAGCGCCCACTGGATTCGCTCACGGACTTTCAGGCGATCCTTTTTGAACACCCAGCATCCCAGATCCAGATTCTCAGCGACGGTCATCTGGGGGAACACGGCCCTTTCCTGAGGAATGTAGGAAACGCCTCTTTTGATGATTTCATCCAGGTCAATGCCGGTGATATCCGTTTGATCCAGCAGCACACTTCCTTTCTGGGGTTTCAGAATCCCGCAAATCGACTTGAGCAGGGTAGATTTGCCGGAGCCGTTGGGACCGATGACAATCGTGATTTTGCCAACTGGCACAGACAGGTCCAGCCCTTTAAGGATGAACAAATCCTTTTGGTAGGCAGCATGCAAGTCACGGGCGTCAAGCTTCATTATTGCCTCCCAGATAGGCATTGATCACCCGCTCATCCGCCCGAATCTCATCCGGGCTGCCCTCGGTAATCAGAACGCCGCGGTCCAGCACAACCAACCGCTCACAGATGCGAAAAACGGAAGGCATCTCGTGGCTGATCAGTATGATCGTTTTTCCGCAGCGATGTAACTCACACAAATAATTTTCCAGCTGCGTCTTCAGTTCAGGGTGAACACCGCCGAAAGGTTCGTCGAGGAGCAAAAATTGGGGATCCGTCATCATGATCATGCCGATTTCCAGCAGCTTTTTCTGACCGCCGGATAGGCTCTCGGCAGGGGTGTCCACCAGGTGGTCCATCCTAATGGTTACCAGGATATCCAGGGCGCGGGCATCGATGGCCTCACGATCCAGCCGACCTTCGGTCAGCGCCGGAATGTTTAAATTTTGCTTAACGCTCAGCCGATTGAAAACCTTGGATATTTGAAACGTGCGCCCAATCCCCAGCTGGAATATTTTGTGCGGTCTCAGTCCGGACATTTCTGCATTGCCAAACCGGATGGTTCCGGCATCCGGCCGGTATATTCCGGTAATGCAATTGAGCAGAGTGGTTTTTCCGGAGCCGTTGGGGCCGATCAGTCCCACAAATTCACCCCGGCCAAAAGATACCGTCACATCCCTCAGGGCCTGCAGCCCTCCAAAATTTTTGGCGATTCCTACAATCTGCAGCATCAGTTCGATCCCGATTTCATCGTTTGCAGTGAGCGGCGCCACAACATATTTGCAAATCCATAAATTTTCGGCAGGATTCCTTCGGGCGTATACCGGAGGGTGAACAGAACCAGCGCGCCGAATATCGCCAGACGCCATTCCTCAAAAACCCGCAGATATTCGGTCAGCCCTTGCAAAATCATCGCACCGAGGGCCGCTCCCAGCAAAGATTCCAGGCCACCGAAAATCCCCATGGCGAGAATGAGCCCCATTTCACTGATCAGACTCATCCGGGGACTAACCAGACCGACCACATGGGCGTAGTAACCACCGGCCAGACCTGCAAACGCACTGGTCATGACAAAGGCGTACAGTCGGTAATAAACTGTATTCACGCCGCGCGTCGCAGCAGCGTCTTCGTCCTCACGCATGGCCTGAAGAAACAGGCCGATCCTGGAATTGAGAATGAGCGTCAGCGTCAAGAGGCTGATCGACAGCAGTCCCAAGCCGATATAATAT
>JARFPZ010000009.1 GCA_029288035.1 Desulfosarcina sp. | reverse complement strand
AGGGTCCTGTGACCACCGAAAAACTGCTCCCGGATCCGCGCGATCTCCACAAGGTCATCTTCATAACCGATGTCTGGAACGCCCCCCGGGTTGAATACCCTCAGCAGGCATGGGATGAAGGCATCCGGATGATAGTGGACGTACCCCTCGCCATCGAGAATAAATTAATTGGACTGATTCGGATATATCTCGAAAAACCGCGCGAGTTTACAGATGACGAACTGGACTTCATACTGACGGTGGCAGAGCAATGCGCCTGCATCATCGAACGGGTCCAGCTGATCGAAAACCAGCAAACTCAGTTTGATCATCTAGCCACTCAAATGGAAAAAATGTCGTCTTTGGGTCGTATGGCGGCTGGAATTGCCCATGAAATCAACAATCCCTTGGCCGGTATCCTGCTTTACAGTTCCAACATGAGCAAGAAGGTTCCCAAGGGTGGGTCTCTTGAGGAAGGTCTGAACATCATTATCAAGGAAACCCAGCGGTGCAAAACCATCATCCAGGGATTGCTCGAATTCGCACGCGACAGAAAACCGCAAAAGGTTCCGGCCAACATCAACGACATAATGAAAAACGCTCTGGGCATTGTTGAAAATGAGTTTCGCCTGCGGCATGTCGGCCTCGAACGAGAGCTGGCCGAAGATATGGTAAAGACCTTGTTAGATGAAAACCAGATCGAACAGGTATTTATCAACCTTTTGCTCAATGCGGTACACGCCGTTGAAGAAAGCGGAAACGTCACAGTCCAAAGCCGCGTGGATTCGCAGCATAATAAGATCCAGGTCGAGATCAGCGACAACGGCTGCGGCATCGCCGCAGATGATATCAAGAAAATTTTTGAACCTTTTTACTCCACCAAAACAAAAGGAACGGGGCTGGGATTGGCAGTTAGTTACGGCATCATCAAAAATCATCATGGCGACATCCGGGTCTACAGTGTGCCGGGTGAAATCACCCGTTTTACAATTGAGCTTCCGATACGGGCTGAAAATTCCAGTGAAAGGGGAGATCATGAAAGCGCTCAACATCCTGGTCATTGATGATGAACGCGTTATCTGTGACGCCTGCTGCCTGGTTCTTGCGGAAAAAGGCCATCGTGTTGATCACTGCCTGACCGGCAATAGCGGCTTGCTGGCCATCGAACGCGGTAAATACGACCTTATTCTGCTGGATGTGAAATTGCCCGATCTAGACGGCATGGAGATCTTGAAATCTGTCAGAGAGAAAGGGTCCGTACCTGTTGTGATTGTCATGACTGGCTATTCCACCATGTCCAATGCGTTGCAGGCCATGAAGCTGGGGGCGGCCGATTATCTATCCAAACCGTTTACGGATGACGAACTGGTTGAAGCCGTCGAAAAGTTATTTGCTTATGAAGGTTCACGGTACGGATAAACTTCATGGAATGACGAATGACGAATGACAATTGACGAATTGTGGATGTCGCTTCGCTCTGCTTATTTAACTGTGGCTGTAGGTCAGGTTGCGCCGCAGGCGTTACCTGACAACTTATGAAAGTCGAGCATCTTTTTATTTAGGGTATTTTTACATGAGAAGTTCCGGAATCACGGCTGAGATAACCCGGAACGCTGAACCCGGAACCTCTGAACGCAGACAAAAAATACAGGGAGCAGTTTTATGAAAGACAAGCAATCGAGCGCAGCAAGGCAGGGCGCTGTTATGGTTGTCGGCGGAGGGATTGCCGGCATGCAGGCAGCTCTGGATCTTGCTAATTCAGGCTATTATGTGTATCTGGTGGAAAAATCGCCGGCCATCGGCGGAGCAATGGCCCAGTTGGATAAAACTTTTCCCACCAATGACTGTTCGATGTGAATTATTTCTCCCAAACTGGTCGAGGTCGGCCGGCATATCAACATCGAGTTGCTCACCCTGTCGGAGGTAACGTCACTTGCAGGCGAGGAAGGCAATTTTACCGTCACCGTTTTGCAGCAGCCGCGCTACGTCGACGTAGAAAAATGCATCGCCTGCGGCTTGTGCGCCGAAAAATGTCCCAAAAAAGTGGACGATGTTTATAACGAGAAATTGATCAAGCGCAAGGCCATTTATGTCCCTTATCCCCAGGCGGTGCCCCTAAAATACACCATTGATGCGGAAAACTGCATCTATTTGGAAAAAGGAAAATGCGGCGCTTGTGAAAAGTACTGCCCTTCGGGAGCCATTAATTTTAGCGACACGCAAAAGACGCTTACCTTGCAGGTGGGCTCGGTCATCCTGGCGCCGGGATTCAAAACGTTTGATCCGGTCGGACTTGACAACTATCCCTATGCCGACCTGCCGGATGTCGTGACCTCCCTGGAATTTGAGCGCATTCTTTCCGCCACCGGCCCATATTCCGGCCATCTGATGCGTCCTTCCAGTATACGCGGCAAAAACCCGGCGGGAAAATCGCCCCAAAAGATCGCCTGGATGCAATGCGTAGGTTCGCGGGATATTAACTGTAGTGACAACGGGTATTGTTCGTCGGTTTGCTGCATGTATGCCGTTAAACAGGCGGTGATGTCGCAAGATCACAGCGACGCGCCGCTGGAATGCGCGATTTTTTATATGGACATGCGGACCCAGGGAAAGGATTTTGACCGCTATTTCGAAACTGCCAGGAAAAACGGCGTGCGGTTTATACCCGCTCGAATTCACACCATCGTCCCGATCCCGGGAACCGATGATCTTCGGCTGTCTTATGTGGACGACAACGGCCAGCGGCACGAAGAGACCTTTGACATGGTGGTACTTTCCACCGGGCTGGAGGTTCGCCGGGATACCATCCAACTTTCGAATACCCTCGGTGTTGCGCTGGACAAATATCATTTTACCCGAACCGACAGCTTTCATCCGGTGGCCACCTCGGTGCCGGGCATCTATGCCTGCGGGGTCTTTACCGGGCCCAAGGACATTCCCCAGTCGGTGATGGAGGCCAGTGCCGCGGCCTGCGCGGCCATGGAAAACCTGGCAGCTGCCCGCAACACCCGAACAAACGAGGTTAAAATACCGACCCAACGGGATGTGAGCCGTGAAGCGCCCCGCATTGGCGTCTTCGTATGCAACTGCGGTATCAATATCGGCGGCATCGTCCGGGTGCCGGAAGTCGCTGAAACTGCCAGGACCCTGCCCGGGGTCGTGTATGTGGAAGAAAACCTGTTTACCTGTTCCCAGGACACCCAGGACAAAATGACGGCGGTTATTCGGGAAAAAGGTCTGAACCGGGTGGTCGTGGCGGCCTGTACGCCGCGAACCCATGAAGCCTTGTTCCAGGAAACACTGATCAACGCAGGCCTAAACAAGTACCTGATTGAAATGGCCAACATCCGCAACCAGGATTCATGGGTTCACGCCCATGATCCGGATGCGGCCACCGCCAAGGCCATCGATCTGGTGCGTATGGCCGTGGCCAAGGCCTTTCTGGCCGGTCCGTTGCGGGAAACCGATCTGCCGGTGAACTCCTCCGCGCTGGTGGTGGGCGGTGGTGTTGCCGGTCTGACCGCCGCTTTGTCCCTGGCCCGTCAGGGATACCCGGTGCATCTGGTGGAAAAATCAGAAGCTTTGGGCGGCAATGCCTGCAGTCTCAATAAAACCTATAAGGGGGAAGATATCGCTGGTTTTGTAGCCGATTTGATCCGGCAGGTGGAGACGGAACCCCACCTCACCGTGCACCTGGGAACAACCG
>JARFPZ010000461.1 GCA_029288035.1 Desulfosarcina sp. | reverse complement strand
GATTAGTGTCTCGTGGGCTCGGAGATGTGTATAAGAGACAGAGGCAAGCCTTTGGCCGATATCCTCGGCAAGCCCATGATCCTGCATGTCTATGAGCGCGCCCGGCAATGCGCACGGCTGTCGGCTGTTTTTTTGGCTACCGATGATGATCGAATTCGTTTAGTCGCACAAAAATGGGGTGTTCCGGTGGTCATGACCCGCACAGCTCATCCCAGCGGTACGGATCGCGTGATGGAAGCGGCGGCCAAGCTGAACCTGCCCACAGACTCGGTAATCGTCAACATTCAGGGAGATGAACCCGCTTTGGAACCCGCTATGCTCACCCAGTTGGTCCGCCCATTTAGTTCAGCCGATGTTCAGGTGACAACTCTGGCACGTAAAATAAATGCTGCAGATGTTGGAAATCCAGACTTGGTCAAAGTCGTATTTACCGAAGACGGACGGGCATTATATTTTTCGCGTTCACCGATACCGCATCAGCATGAAGACACAAAAAATCATTACTATGGACACATCGGAATTTATGCACTGCGCATGAAGGTGCTGGAAAAATTTGTTACTTTAGATCAAAGTCGTCTTGAAATTATTGAAAGACTCGAGCAGCTGAGACTGCTTGAAAACAACATCGCCATCCACATCGTGATGACTGATTATCACACCTGCAGCGTCGACCGTCCCGGGGATATCGAAACTGTCAGTAAGATCATATCCGGAAAGACACGAGTTAAAGGACAGATCAAATGAAACAAACAATCAGACAAAGACGAACCAATGCAATAAACGCCTTTCTCATGGGTGCCCGTCACATCTGTAGCCGCTTGGGCGACATTTTAACTACAGACGTTTACTTCGGCAGAAACATTTCGCAGGTGCCCTCGGGAACTATCGTTTTTTTTCCTATCCAGGATAATATTTTTCACTGCGGTATCGCTGCAATCGTTTCCTATAAATCAAAAAAATCAACACCTCCCCGATCAGACCTGGCCGTATTCGCGGATATGGTCGCTCAAATCGCAGAATCGGGATACGAATCCTGCAGTAGTGTTGACGACACGGATATTGACGATCATTACCTTGGCGGAAAAATGAACATGGATTCTCTACGGCTGTCGATTCAAAATTTGAGGTGCGCAGACTCATTTTATACCATTTTCAAAAACGCCAATGACCGTCGGTGGTTATCAGACCTCGGTGATCGGCTGACCGACATCATTGCGGCTGAAGAACAATTGATATCGGAGCACATGGGGCACATCCCGGTGCAGACCCTTGAATTGATGACCACGCAGATAGAAAAGATTAAAGATATTGCCTGGTGCATTCGCTGGGAAATTATCAATAATGTGCAAAAAATAAAAGAGTTATGCCCGGAACTCAATCAATCGTCGACTCCCGAAACTGTGGGTATTTATAAAAAGATAAACGCCGTTTTTAACAGTTTAGATCGGCTTGAAGTCAGGGGGCGGGATTCTGCCGGTATCTCCCTGATGTTTGTTCTCAAGAAAGCTGAATACGACAAATTTGAAAAAGCCGCAACACAGGCCAACGTTCACCAACAGATAGCGGAGCGCTGCACCCGGGATGTGCTCATTAACCGGGGGATCACGGTACGCCGCCACCGCAATACCGGAAATGATGAAAGGATTGCCGTTGCCATGACATACAAGGTTGCCAATGAAATCGGCAGCCTTGGAGACAATATCCAGTTTTTACGCCGACAGATTGCAGATGATACGATCCTGCGAGTTCTGGCAGACTGTAAGGCTGAGTTTGATACGGTATCGGCCCACACCCGCTGGGCGTCGGTCGGGGCGATCACTGAAGCCAATTGCCACCCGGTGGACAACCAGACGATCGAAAATAATGCGGAAAGCACCCCCATTATCCATGCCTGCTTAAACGGAGATATTGATAACTATCAGGAATTGAAGGCCGAATTGGAACTTGGGGGGAATCGGATCCACAAAGACATCACCTCCGATACCAAAATCATTCCACTGACGATCAGCAAATATCTGCGCCAAGGCCGTCCCATCGATGACGCTTTTAGACTAGCGGTCAATGATTTTGAGGGCTCCCATGCCATCTGCATGCATACGGACCTGGCCCCCGGTAAAATTTTTTTGGCCCAGAAAGGCAGCGGTCAGACCTTCTTTGTAGGAATCGCCCCCGATCATTTCATTCCCACCTCCGAAGTATACGGGTTTGTCGAAGAGACTGCCCATTTCATCAAGCTGGACGGTGAAACCATGTTAACCGGAAAAAACGGATCCATCCGGGGGCAAATTTTTATATTGAACCAAGCTTCCGCCGGCGGTCTTGAGGGCATCAAGGCTCAGTGGTATGACGGCACTCCCCTTAAGCTTGGTGAGAAAGACATCAAGTATACCGAAATTACATCCCGCGATATCGATCGCCAGGGATATCCCCATTATTTTTTAAAAGAAATCTCGGAATCCCCTGATTCCATGGAAAAAACACTCCACAACCGCTGGAAGGTCACGGAGGATGGAACCCGGCAATACGTCATTGAACTAGATCACACCGTGATACCCTCTGCATTGAAAAAAGCACTGAAAACCGATCGGATCAAACGCATCTTTTTCATTGGACAAGGCACAGCCGGTGTCGCCGCTATGGCCTGTGCCAATATTATGACTTACTATATGGACAGCCCGTCCTATCATATTAATGCGTTGAAAGCGTCTGAATTCAGCGGTTTTCAGTTAAATGAAAAAGACGATGCCGAGAGGATGGCCGATGCCCTTATAATTGCCATTAGCCAGTCCGGCACGACGACCGATACCAATCGCACCGTCGATATGGCAAAGGAGAGAGGGGCCTATACCCTGGCAATTGTAAACCGCAGAGATTCGGATATTACCTTCAAAGTCGACGGGGTCATGTACACCAGCAGCGGCCGCGATGTTGAAATGTCCGTGGCTTCCACCAAAGCCTTTTATTCCCAGATTGTCGCCGGGGCTGTCCTGGGGCTTTATATTGCCGCTCTGAAAAAGCGCAGAAACGCTGAGTTTGTCACCGCTGAAATTGAGCAACTGCTTGCACTTCCGTCTCACATGCGGAAAATATTGTCCACCAAAGATGTCATCAGGGACTCGGCCACAAAACTTGCCGTCGGCAAGACCTATTGGGCCGCAGTTGGCAGTGGTCCAAACAAGGCTTCGGCGGATGAAATACGTATCAAACTCAGCGAGCTTTGTTATAAAACGATTTCATCTGATTTTGTGGAGGACAAAAAGCACATCGATTTGTCTTCAGAACCGCTGATTATCGTTTGTGCCGCCGGAACCAGAAAAACGGTGATTGGCGACATCATTAAGGATACCGCCATATTCAAGGCCCACAAGGCCACTCCCATCGTGATTGCGGATCAAGATGAAAAGCGTTTTGGACCCTATGCCGATACCGTATTTCACGTGCCCCGCGTCAGAGAACATTTCGCTCCCATTTTAAATACTTTGGTGGGACATTTATGGGGATATTACGCGGCCCTGGCCATCAATGAAGGCTCCAGCTTCTTGCACGGTTTTCGGCAAGAAATTAAAAATACCATTGAAGAATATACCGGCCGGGGTCTGGATGTCTACGAAATTATTCTCGAAAAGCCCTTCCGGGAAAAAATTGCTGAATTTTATAATAAATATAGAAAAAAAAGAGCTGCCAATTTATTTCCCGTCACCATTGGATTTGACGTTGTATCCGATCTGACCTTGCTGCTCAAATACCTATCCGGTCGACTGCCGGTATCGGATTTTGATATCGATTTTAACCAAAGGGGTACTGCAGTGAATATGCTCAACACGTTTTTCAATTGTCTGGCAACCGGAATCAGTACCATGGCGCGGCCGGTGGATGCCATCAAACATCAGGCCAAGACCGTCACCGTGGGGACCAGCCGAATCAGCGAACGTATGGAGGGGATCCTGTTTGATGCCCTGAGCAGCGAGAATCTTACGATTTCCCAGCTGACCAACGTGAATATTATTGTGTTGAAAAATATGCAAGGGGTCATCCAACAAATCGAGGGCTCCACGTTTTACCGCATTGACGGTTTGAATGTGTTCGGCGAGCCCTCGGAAGACACTACCATTGAGGTCATTAAAAAACGGGGGGATATTGCCGATGTACCGTCCCGGGTCGAAACGGACAATCGCTTGAAGGGAACCAAACGCATCATCGTAAGGCAGGGAAACGTCTACATCGGCAAAGGTCGCAAGGATGAACGCAGTATCATGGTTATTCCCGTTTTGACCACTTCTGACACCGGTCCGAACAGAATTGCATACTTGTTGCTACTGCATATCTCTTTTCGCCAAAACACCACTATAGAAAGCCGGATTAAAGCACTGGGCGGCAAATACGAACACATAAAAAATATCGTACAGGAAAACAGCATTGCCTGGCAAGATAGTTTTCTTGATCTTCTTGATATTGAAGAACTTTTTGGCCGATCGGCTGAAAAAATAGCCGATTTTATTGTATCCCGGCAAAATGGAAAAACATAAGGAAACCCAGGGATATGCCCTCATAGGAATCGAATGTTATCAAAAATTGACATTGGAATGTGTATCGTTATAGTATGTCAACTATCCTGAAATCATAGACAACGATTGCGTTCGTTTCAAATAAACCGTCGGTCGGGTGACGACAAACCCTCGCAATAAATTAGGAATGTATATAAATGGATAACCGTCTCACCGACATTAATTCCTCCATCGAACATATAAACGAGATCTCCGCCTGGGTCTCATCCGTCCAGGATCTCGATCGGCTGCTTGAACTCATTATCGAAACCGCCACCCGAATGATGGATGCCAAGGCCAGTTCGCTTTTAATGCTCGACCACAAAACCCAAAAACTTTATTTTAAAGTGGCCACCGGTGTAAAGGGGACCGACATCAAACAATTCGAGATCGATCTCGGACAGGGCATCGCCGGCTATGTTGCTCAAACAGGAGAGCCGCTCTTGATCCCGGACGTGGCCGAAGATCCGCGCTGGTATAAAGAAATCAGTGAATCTATCGGGTTTAAAACCCAATCCATTGCCTGCGTACCGATGAAGGTAAATGGGGAAATCATTGGTGTCGTTGAAATCATAGACAAGGCCGACGGCAGTTCGATTCGGGATGAAGATTTAAAAATATTGTCCGTTTTTGCCGACTTGGCCGCCCAAGCCATCGGCAATGCCCGGAAAATTGAACACGATAAAAAAGAAATTATAGATCTAAAAAATGAGTTGCAGAGTAAGTATGAAATAATCGGTGAAAGCAAGGCCCTGCGCAAGGTCATCTCCGATGCTATCAAAGTCGCCAGTTCGAAATCCACCACCTTGATTTTGGGAGAAAGCGGAACCGGCAAAGAACTGTTGGCGCGGTTGATTCATCGGGTCGGCCCCCGAAAGGATGAACCCATGATCGTGCTCAATTGTGCCGCTTTGCCGGAGACGTTGCTGGAAGATGAGTTGTTCGGCCATGAAAAAGGGGCTTACACCGGCGCAGTTGCTCGAAAAATCGGCAAATTTGAACTGGCCGATCGTGGCACTATTTTTTTGGATGAAATTGGAGAAATGAGCCCCGGCATGCAATCCAAACTCCTACGTATTTTACAGGAAGGCGTCTTTTACCGGGTGGGCGGCAATAAAGCAATTCCCGTAGATGTGCGCGTAATATCGGCCACCAACCGCAATATCGAAGAGGATGTTGCCCAAGGGTATTTCCGTGAAGATCTGTACTACCGTATAAATGTGGTTCAGCTTCAGATGCCCCCTTTAAGAGAACGCCGAGAAGACATCGCGTTGCTTGCCGAACATTTTTTAGACATCTTCAAAAAGGAGAGGGGAACGTCCAATCTAGTAATATCTAAGGAAGCCATGGATCTCATGGTCGAGTATGACTGGCCCGGCAATATCAGAGAAATGAAAAATGCCCTGGAGCGGGCGGTTGTCATGGGCAACGGCAAACAGATTCTGCCCGAAGATCTTCCGGCGTTTGCCTGCACGACCCAATATCCCGGCTTGGAAGTGGGGTTGTCACTGAAAGAGGCCACCGATCTATTTAAGAAGGAATTCATTGTCATCAACCTCAGGCATACCGAAGGCAACCGGAGTCGGGCTGCAAAAACAATGAAAATTCAACGAACTTACCTCTCAAGATTAATCGCCAAATACGGTATAACCTAAATTCAGAACTACTGAAGTGTCGTAAAATCTGATGCAACAGAAATGTCAGAAATCGCGTCAATAAGACTGAATTTGGGCGAATCGTTCTGAATTTTATTTTTTATTTCGGTTCTATAACCCAGAAAAAGGTCGTCGCTAAAAGCCGGTGGATGTTTCATTGCAAATCGTGAAACTGTCTGAGGGGCTTAGTGAGCGTTAAGCCGTCCAGCGACGATTTCGGATAATTTGCAACAAAAGATGAAAATCTTTCTCAAATCTATTTACAGATTTGGTCCTGGACGGCTTTACGCTCACTTGAACCCGAGTTTTTCACGGTTTGCAATGCGATGTCCGCCAGCGTCGATATTACCTTTTTCTGGGTTATCGTTCCACTTATTTTTGATAAAAAAGGAGTGCTTAAATGATCTCGACATTCGCTAAATTTTGTCTGGCCCCGGTTTTTTTAACCGCATTGACAACGGCATCCTGGGTTTTGGCCGCTGTTGAAATTACTCCTCAAAAGACCTTGAGGACGGATGGGGTCCCTGTCGATGTGGCGGTCACCCAAGACGGCAATCTGACCTTTGTCCTCACCGATAGCGGCAGCGTTCTGATCTACGATCAGACGGGAAATCTGACGGACAC
>JARFPZ010000407.1 GCA_029288035.1 Desulfosarcina sp. | reverse complement strand
TTATGGTGCCGTTTCGCTGGTCCGGAGAGTTCAAAGTCGAATCGGTTGCCAAGGCAGGGAATTACACAATCGAGGAGGATATCGCCACCCTGATAGATCCTGAAGGCCAAAAGCGAACCGTCAGAATGCAGCAGACCTGGCCGGTCAAACGGGCCTTATGTGTTGCCAGACGCCGTCTGTTGCCCGCCGATCCCCTGGTTACGCGTATTCGTATCATTGATTCCATGTACCCCGTGGCGCGTGGAGGAACATACTGTATTCCCGGCCCCTTTGGCGCCGGGAAGACCGTGCTTCAACAGATCACTTCACGCCATGCGGAAATCGATGTTGTGATCCTGACCGCCTGCGGAGAGCGGGCCGGGGAAGTCGTGGACACCCTCCGCGAGTTCCCCGAGCTGGAGGACCCGCGCACGGGCCGCAGCTTGATGGAGAGAACCATTATTGTGTGTAACACTTCGGCTATGCCCGTGGCGGCCCGCGATGCATCCGTCTACACCGGTATCACCCTGGCGGAATATTACCGCCAGGCCGGACTGGATGTCCTGTTTTTGGCTGACTCTACCAGCCGTTGGGCCCAGGCCATGAGGGAGATATCCGGACGTCTCGAGGAGATTCCCGGCGAGGAGGCCTTTCCCGCATACCTGGAAAGCCGAATTGCCAGTTTTTACGAACGAGCGGGCGTGATACAACTTCGTGATGGGCGCAAGGCGTCGGTGACCATCGGCGGGACTGTCAGCCCGGCAGGAGGCAATTTTGATGAACCCGTTACCCAGGCAACGGTGAAGGTTGTCGGCGCGTTTCACGGACTGAGCCGCGATCGCAGCGATGCCCGTCGGTACCCCGCGATTGATCCTCTGGATAGTTGGAGCAAGTATACGGGAATCATCGCGCCCGAAAAAGTAGAACGGGTTCGGTCTCTCCTTCAGCACGGTGACGAGGTACACCAAATGATGACAGTGGTTGGAGAGGAGGGGACAACGATCCGGGATTTTACCCTGATGCTCAAGAGCGAGTTTCTCGATTCGTCCTATTTGCAGCAGAATGCTTTTGACAGAATCGACGGGGACACCATTCGAGAGCGGCAGCAGTTCGTCTTCGACAAAATACTGGAAGTGCTCGACCTTGAGTTCGAGTTCGAGGCAAAAGATGAGGCCCGCAGCATCATGATGAAGATCGGCAACCTGTTTCGGGACTGGAATTATGCACCCTGGGATCCGAGCGTGATCGATGCCCGGGAAACTGAACCGTCTGAAAGCAACGCAAAGGATGGCAACCACGACAGCCATAATCCCGACAAGACTGAGCAGGACAACCCCAGGGCAGACATCATTTCTGATGAGGACAAAAAAGCGAATAAAAATGATGACGAACGGCTGGATCGGATCGAGGGTCGCGGAGACTTCAAAAAAATCCTGGCAGAGATAGATGACTTTATTGGGGGTAAGGGTGTGACGACAACAAGCAAAATGGATGGGGAGGCCAAGGAAAAGCCTTCCAGCTATCTTATGCAAAAAGCAAAAAGCGTGACAACGGATGCAAGGCCAAGAAGCAGACGAACCCTATCCGGCCGGGGGCCGGATGAAGAAGAAGAGCTCCCATCGCAAGAGGACAGCAAACCTTGAGAAAAACCTTTAACGAAATAACCCGGATTGCGGGAAATGTCGCTACCGTGAAGGCAACAGGCGTGGGATACGATGATCTGGCCGTGGTCACCACGACCTTCGGACCTTCCCTGGCCCAGGTGATCCGCCTGAATCGGGATGAGGTCAGCCTTCAGATTTTTGCAGGTACCGAGGGTTTTTCAAACGGTGATCGCGTTCGGTTCCTCGGCCGTCCCATGCAGGTTCCGCTCAGCGAGGCCATGGTCGGTCGCGTGTTTGACGGTTCGGGGGCGCCGCGAGACGACCGGCCGGAGATCATCGGCAAACGGGTCGATATCGGATCGCCGGCTGTAAATCCGGTCAAGAGACGCCGTCCCGATAAGATGATCCACACCGGTATCCCGATGATCGATGTGTTCAATACCCTGGTGGAATCCCAGAAACTTCCCATTTTCTCCGTCGCCGGGGAACCTTACAATGGAGTGCTTGCCCGGGTGGGGCTTCAGGCCGATGCAGACATCATTCTTTTAGGCGGCATGGGCCTGCGGCACGATGATTATTTGATATTTCGCCAGACCTTCGATGACGGGGGAGTGCTGGGAAAAACGATCATGTTCATTCACACGGCGGCCGATCCTGTGGTCGAGTGTTTGCTGGTTCCGGACCTCTGCCTGGCTGTGGGCGAGCAGTTCGCCCTGAGAGGAAAGCGGGTGTTGGTTCTGCTGACCGACATGACGTCCTTTGCGGACGCTTTAAAAGAAATCGCCATTACCATGGAGCAGGTCCCTTCCAACCGGGGTTATCCGGGAGACCTATACACCCAAATGGCCCGGCGTTATGAAAAGGCCGTTGATTTTGAAGATGCCGGGTCCATGACGGTACTGGCGTGTGTAACCATGCCGGGGGATGATGTGACCCACCCGGTGCCCGATAATACCGGTTATATTACCGAAGGGCAGCTCTATCTTCGAAACCGGCGCATCGAGCCCTTTGGCTCGCTTTCGCGTCTAAAACAGTCGGTCAACAGCCAGACCCGGGATGATCACCGGGCCATCATGGATGCCTGTATCCAGCTCTATGCGCAGTGCGATAACAGCCGGGAGAAGCAGGAGATGGGATTTGAGATGTCTTCCTGGGATCAGAAGCTTCTCAAATATGGCGACCTTTTTGAAAAAAAGATCATGGATCTGGGTGTCAACATTGCGCTCTTTGACGCACTCGATCAGTGCTGGGAAATCCTTGCCCACTGTTTTGAGCCGCAAGAAGTGGGGATCCGGCAGACGATTTGCGAAAACCACTGGCCCAAACGGGCCCATGAAGCAGCGACGCCCACTGGAGACGAGAGTCTGGAATTGGACGATAAGACGGGCATAAAGGGAAGCAATGCCGAGGCCCACAAAAAAGATTAAGCTGACCTGGGCAGAGTTACGTCAGCAACGCAACGCGCTGGCGCGTTTTGAGCTTTATATTCCGACACTGCAGCTCAAACAGCAACAGTTACAATCGGCGATCCTTCAGGCACGCCGGGAACACCACCAGGCCAAGCAGGGGGCAGATGTCTGCACGGAAAAAATCTCAACCTACCGGACGGTTTTCAATAACACCGCCGGGGTTAACGTGGCTGCCCTTTCGGCGCCGGAAGATATCAAGACCACTACGGCAAATATCGCAGGCGTCAGGGTACCCGTATTCGAATCGGCGGCATTTCCCCAGGCCACATACAGCCTATTCGGCACGTCACCCTGGGTCGATCAGGCCCTGGTCGATCTGCAGCAACAAAATATACGACTCGTGGAACTGGAGATCCTTGAACGCAAGCTGGAATTGCTCGATACCGAGTTGAGAAAGGTTACGCAGCGGGTCAACCTGTTCGATAAGGTGATCATACCGCAGACGCGCGAAAACATTAGACGTATCCGAATCGCATTGGGTGATCGAATGATCGCTGCCGTGGCACGTGCAAAGATCGCGAAGGAAAAACTCGAAGAAAGGGAACCCAAAGGCAAACTGGAGGTCGCGTCGGCATGATCGCGAAAATGTCCAGGGTATACATTGCAGTGCGTCAGGCCGATAGAAACCGCCTTCTGGACCGGTTGGGACAAATGAACCTGCTGCATATCGAGCCTGTTAAAGCCGAGAAGGCCGATGCCGACGAAAAAATGCTCCAGGCGCTAACCGACCTCGACCTGGCCATCCAGATTCTATCATCCGTCAGGCCTGCAGAGAAAGCGCCATTTCTAAAGCCCCTTGATGCGGCACGCGAGGCGATTGAAATCCAGTCGGCCATTTTCGACAATCAAAATCGCCTCGTCGAATTGCACCACCGGATGGAGGCGCTGAAGGTTTGGGGCAATGTCAGGCGCAAGCAATTCGAAGATCTCCGTGAGAGCGGAGTCGAAATCCGATTTTTCTCATTACCACAAAAACAGGCCGGCCGAATCCAGGCCGAGTGTGCGGAAGCCGTCGCCAGGTTGTCTGCAAAACGCCTGCTGGTGGCGGTCATTGATCGAACGGGTCAATTTAAGATGCCCGCAGAGGCTGAACCGGTCCAGCTTCCGCCTCACGACCGTCCTTCCCTTCTGGCGGAGGCGGCCAAGATCGAGGAGGACTTGAAACAAGGCTGCCGGCAGCTCTCACAACTTGCCGGGCAGATCGGGGCCTTGCGTGATGAGCGGGTGCAATTGACCACCGCGATTGCCTATCTCACGGCCCAACGAAGCGGATTGAACCAGGCTGACCTGTTTGCAGTGCAAGGGTGGCTGCCATCGGAAAAGGCGAGCCAACTTGAGTTTCAATTGTCAGATTACGGGATCCATGCCGCCGTCAGCACTCGGCCCGCTGAAGAAAAAGAGGCGCCGCCCACGTTGATCCGCTATTCCTCATGGGCTAGACCTTTGCAGGGACTGTTCGACATGCTCGGTACCCTTCCGGGATACCGGGAGATGGACCTTTCCCCTTTCTTCATGCTGGCGCTTCCCGTTTTTGCGGCAATGCTCATCGGTGATGCCGGCTACGGCCTCTTGATCTCCCTAGCCGGCCTGATTTTATACTCAAGGCTGACCCGTGTTGCCGGTCGATCCAAAGTGCAGATGGTGATCATTTTCGGTCTCGTGACCTTATTGTGGGGTGTGCTCAACGCCAACTATTTTGGCGTCACACCCGAAACCCTGGCGAAGGCCGGTGGATTTGTGAAATCGGCTGAAGCAAAGGGCGCGGTCGACTACGAGGCCCTGTGGTCGGGGACCGGATTTTATAGCCAGGCAGCGAGGATGATGCGAAGGACGGCGCCCTTGTGGAGACAGGATCCAAAACTGGCCAGATTTCTTATTATCAAGGTATCGCTTATCATCGGTTGTCTTCATCTCATCCTGGCACGTCTCCGTAAGGCAGTGGAACTTATCCCGGACCAACGGGCACTGGCAGAGTTGGGATGGATCATTGCCCTGGCTGATATGCTGGTGCTGATTTGGTATGTGCTGTTCATCGGCGCAGCCAAGGTGCCGACAGTCGTCTGGGGAGTATTCCTGGCGGCCATGCTCCTGTCTTCAGGTTTTACCAAACCGGACCGGAGCATGGTCAAACGTCTCCTGCTCGGTTTTGCCGCCTCCATGCTTCCTCTCTTGAGCACATTCAGCGATACCATGAGCTACGTCCGTCTGTTTGCGGTGGGCCTGGCAAGCTACTATATCGCGTCGGCATTCAACTCCCTGGGTGTAGCGACCGCCGAGACGGCGACCTGGTTTATGGCCGTTCCGGTCTTAATCTTCGGACATGGGCTCAATATAGGACTCGCAACCATTGCGATCTTTGCGCATGGCGTGCGGCTCAATATGCTGGAGTTTTCCAACAATGCCGGTGTGCAATGGGGCGGGTACGCCTACCGGCCCTTTTCTACATCCATTATAGCCAATTCTGGAAAGGAACCATTATGACAATGATCGAATTTGTGGGACAACTGTCATTAGGCCTCATCATGATCGGTGCGACCGTCGGGAGCGCTCTGGGGATCGGTGCGGTAGGCAGCGCCGCGACCGGGGCCTGGGCCAAAGAAGCCAAGGCAGGGAAAACACTCAATTTTTCCTACATCATCCTGATAGGAATGCCCCTGTCACAAACGATCTACGGGTTTATTCTCATGCTCGTCGGTCTTGCCCCCCTTGTTACGGGGGACAATTCCGTTACAGCCAAACATGCCGGCACGCTGCTCGGTATCGGACTTGCCGGCGGGCTGGCTGAATTTTTTAGTGCCTGGATACAGGGTCTGATTGGGGCCGGCGCCTGCCGGGCCCTTTCCGAGGGTGAAGGCAAAGGACTGGTGTTCATGATCATCGCCATGGGCATCGTGGAAACAGTGGGGCTGTTCGGATTTGTTTTTCTCCTCCTGGTCCTCCCTTAAGCGAACCATCTGGATTGAACCTTTTAGGTGCGATGGTGGGAGGCCGGCCGGCCTCCGACCTTTCCCGATACTCCCGGTCCACTTCCAGCAACATGATTATTGGTAGTTGCTCTTTTGTCTGACCAGCGGGACCTCGTTAAGGCCGGCTGAGCATTTCCACCGACACGGCTCGGATGATGGCCACCCGTCGTGAACCGATCCCAGACACGCTCTCCAAGCGCCCATCGTGAGCCACCGCCTCTAGCGCTCAACAGACTATCTACCGATAGGGTGCGGGTTACGATGAACAAAGACGAAGAACCTGCCTGCATTTCACTTAAATTCCTAAAGTGATTTTGAATATTTTCAAAAAAGGGTTCTAAATTTCTCTAAATTTTTCGAGTGATAATACTTTGTTGTTACTTGAAACAGGAGTAACATTTTGGAATTAAACAAAATGAATTGTTTCACATTTTATGGCACATTTTATGCTGCAAACATCTATAGAGAATAAAACGCCAGCGAATAAGGTTGGTCTAATTATGCGAGATTGGTCATTCGGACAATTAGGAATTAGTAAAAATACGTCCTTCACGGTTAGACCAACTGGAAGATTGGGACAACACCGATGGGTGGAGCCCTGGTACTTGAGTTATGCCATACTGGGGTGCACCATGGGCGGCATGGTTCCGATCATGATACCGCTTCTAGCGTTAAAGCGCTTTAGCAGCACCTGCCAGGTGGGGCTCGTAATGGCCGCCTTTAATATAGGAGGATTGATGGCACCAATTTGGGGCAGTGTTGCCGATCGATATGGAATTCATCGGGGATTGTTGTCCGGTGGGCTGATAATTACTTCAATTGCACTGGCAGCATTATCTTTCACGCATACCTTCTCGTTCTGGCTGGGTCTGGCTTTGATACAGGGTATTGGAATGTTCCTGGCAATGACAGTCGGGAATCTATTCATCGTGGAAATCTATCCAAAAGCCGAATGGAACGAACGGATCAGCTGGCTTCAAACATTTAACAGCGGAGGCCAGGTATGTGGAATGCTGCTTGCTGCCGCTTTGAGCCAAATAGATCTGAGCAGCAGTTTGCTAATTGCTGCAAGTCTAATTGCTGTCGCTGTCTTGCCAAGCTGCCTGACTCCCAAGGTGTCACATGAGAAAGCCGGGTACCGTTCAGCGAGTCTTTACCAGGGTCGCCCTGGTCACGGGACTCAGGAATCATCATATTTTCCAGTTGAATATTTTAGGATAAATATCTCAAGGCATATAAGTTCAGTCCGCAACACTCCATTTGAGCATTTCATGGGGATTTGGTTTCTCTGTGTTGCAGGCGCCTCTGCAATATATACGTTGTATCCGCTCATAATGCAGGAAATCTATGGAATCGGGCAAGAACTTCTATCATTTAGTTTCGCGGTAGCAATGGGTCTGTCCGTTTTTTTATACCCTCAGGCCGGTCACCTGGCTCATCGATTTGGCCCGACGCGGGTTCTGCGGTGCTTTTTGGGGGTGCGACTGATGGCCTTTATCAGTTTTTTCTTTTTGGAAGTGTTTCATTTTGACGGACAAGTCCAATTGGTATTATTAAGTTTTTCTGCAATTGTGCTTTGCTGGCCCTTCCTTATTGTGAGTGGCACTGCCTTGACTGCGCAGTTATCTCCATTTAGAGAAGGAGAAGGAATGGGCCTTTTTTGTGCTGGTCTCGCAGCGGCTTGCGTGACGGGCTCAGCCTTAGGAGGGTGGTTGGCAGCCCTATGGGGCTACAATGCCGCAGCAGGCATGGCCGTCATCACCGATGCATTGGGATTAATTCTAATGTACAAAATAGAACTTGCAAGATAGAAATTTCGTATACTTTATTTAAATGAAAAATGTCCTGTCAAAGGAGAATTAGATGGGCTTAGTAAAAGGTTATATTCAGATTTATACGGGCAACGGGAAAGGCAAAACGGCTGCGGCTTTGGGTCAGGCTTTGCGAGTAGCGGGTCGAGGTTTAAAAACCTTCATCGTTCAATTTATGAAGAATTCTACATATGGTGAAGCAAAAATTACTGAACTAATGTGCAATTGGGTTACATTAGAACATTATGGAAACGATTTCTTTGTATTTTCAAACTTAGCGGCAAGTGAAAAAGACATATGTTAAGATTAAGAGATAAAGTAATATATCTACTCCACCACCCAGATCGTGCAGTCGCGTGCATGGTTAACAATCTTACTGGAGACACTGCCAAAAAGGAACTCCTCGCTTCGTGAAAGCCCCTGTCTACCAACCACAATGGTACTATATCCGGATTGATCCCGCTCTGCCAAAATGCACTCCGCCAGGGAAGGACAATAACGCAGTGTGGAACGGACCGATACATCCTCCGATGCAAAACCTGCACGTATCAATATTTGACGATAGTCTTTTAGCATGGCATCGACTTTTAGTTTGTACTGGCCGAGCCATCGGTTTTTTTCCGAAGATGTGGGAAAGTAATCTTCCTCCGGTTGGCGGATAACATGCAGGATTAAAACCTTAAAACCTTTTATTCCTGCCAGAATTTGGGCCACATAGGATACCGCTCGACGGGCGTTTTCTGACTCGTCTACGGCAATCAGGATACTTTTATTAAAGTTTTTCTCAATATTGATCATTTAACTCATTCCTTAATCGTATGATTTCCCGGAATAAAAATTCACGGAATCGTTCGGCTTAGCGTTTGGAACTCTCCCAAATCATCCAGTAATTGTTCGGTGTTTTCATAAAATAAGTTGGCGCCTTTAGAAAAATGCATCAACACCCGGTTGAGGGATTCGGGTATGTAAGGGTAAACTTTTTTGAGATTGGCAATGCGGTTGTTAAACACGATGTTCACATCCTCTTTGCCTAGCGTGAAGAGAGCAGGATGATTCTGTTTATTCAGTTCCCGCAGCAGCACATCACCCCGGCCGGCCAAGAAAATCAAAATGTTACCCAGGCCAAAAAGATCGTAGCCGTAGATGTTTTCCCGGTGCCGATAATTAAAATCAAAATCAATCCAGCGGTACCGCCCGCTATTGCGGTCGATCAATATATGGTCGCGCCGAATGTCTCCGTGTTTTTCTCCATGTTGGTGTAACAAGCGAATGGCCTCGATAGATTCCACAAAATTACTTAAAATGCCGGGGAAAAGATTATAAAAATAGGATTGGTGATCTATCTGTAAGCCATCGATATAGGCATGGAGGGATTTTCCAAATATATAATCAAGCACGCGAATGAGATTCCCCTCTTCATCCTCAATTGAATATCCATGCATGAAGTTCTTATGACCGGCGACTTTTTTCAATGTTCGAGCCTCCTTTTTGGGACTGCGAAAACACTCGAATTCAATTCCCCCGATTCGGGCTTTAAACGCTTCGTAAAAAACAAGCTTGATGATTTTCAGGCTACCACTTTCAAGGTCAATGGCGCGCTTGACCCAAAATTTGATTTCGTCATCAACACCGAACCGACCTTCTTTGGCATTATGACGAATGAGATAGGGTCTGCCGCCGAGAATCACCACATCCCCATATTCCACCCGGAAGAAATCTGTGGTGTCCGTATGGATTCGAAAACGATGGGAGCCTTGTGAGAGAGGGAACCACCGGGCAGCCATTTGCCGGAGGTCCTCCTGAGCGATGGATGACTTCATTTCGACTGTTCCTGATATAAGATCTGCTGATAACTTGTGAGATAGTAGTGAAAATAGGCGCCAATGTCAAGTGATAGGATGTGGCCTTTGTGCGGAGACATCATCTAACTCACCGCATTGAACACCATCATTGCGTTGCCAATCCGGCTCATTGATCTGAATGCGATCGATAAGTGAGCTAAAGCCCATCACATCGGTCAGGGTACGCAACAGGATCTGATGTTCGATCTCACTGGGAATTATTTCCTCCAGGTAAACAACACCCTTGCGGCATGATATCTCAAGTTGTTCCAGATCAAGGCGACCGTCGTTTTTAAGATTATCCACAATGGATAGCTTCAACTCCCGATCATTCAAATTCTGATACTAGGCCGACGAATACATTGCTTCTTTTTTAGTCATTTGATTTTTTCCTTTCGAACTGGTTTTAAACATCACTATAAGAAGTACTGCAACTCATGTGCCAGTTTAAAGATCAACTCATTGCATGTTAGAAAGATCCCAATAGATTTCGTCCCGAAAGGAGCCTTCGAGCCGTCTATCCGGCTGTTTCAGGATATGGTACAGCAGGGATTACATCGCGCGCGAAAAGCCGTGTCAACCGGTAAATTCGATATTGTTATTATGGACGAGGTTTGCGTTGCGATTTTTTTTGAGTTGTTGAAAACACAAGATTTGCTTTCGTTGCTGGAGGAAAAACCAGAATCCGTTGAATTGATTCTCACAGGGCGATATTGTCCACCTGAACTAATTGAACGAAAAGATGCCATAAAAGTACAAAGACCCAAAAGGAAACCCCCAAATAAGGTTCTTTATACCAATTTCAGGGCTCCTGACCTCAATTGGAAAAACTTCTCGGGAGGTCCTGATATCTAGCAAACCTACAAAATTTGTAGTGAAAAGAAGCGTAAATTCAAGATGTACCAAGTTTATCAAAAATAAATGGAACGAAAATTTAGAAAAAGGTAATATCGACGCCCTTTACTTTGGGTATAGAACCGAAATAAAAAATTAAATTCAGAACGATTCGCCCAAATTCAGTTTTATTGACGCAATTTCTGAAATTTTGGTTGCATCCGATTTTACGACACATCAGTAGTTCTGAATTTAGCTTTTTGAAAATGGCAACCTCGGTTAAATACCCTTTGGCCGGTATTGATTATGTAACGCGATGATTTGCAGCAAATTGACCTAACAAGCTCTGAAGCGGAATGATTTAACAGGGCAGGCAGACTCACACAGAAAAACAAAGACATAACAAAAATTTCATTAATCATAGACCCTCTTATACCCTCGCGCTTCCAATCCAGTTTCGAAAATTTGAGAAAAAAAATTTGAAATTATTCTACTTTAGCAACCTGACAGGATCAATTTCGAACAGAAAGTTTTTTAACCCCTTGAAATTAATATTAAAAATTTTATAGCTTTTTAATGGCATGATTTATGCTGATCAAATCCTCAAGGTGGAACAGTGTGTTTATCTGGTTAACAATTTATGGTTATCCCTGTCTCTTATACACATCTCCGAGCCCACGAGACACTAATCTCCATCTCGTATTCCGTCTTATGCTTTAAAAATGTGGGGGGGGGGGGGGGGGGGGGGGGGGGGGGGGGGGGGGGG
>JARFPZ010000403.1 GCA_029288035.1 Desulfosarcina sp. | reverse complement strand
ATGCGGTCCGTCGCCCACCCGCCAATCAGCGTCATTGCGATTCCGGCGATCCTCGACAGCGCTATTAGGGTATTGGCCCAATTCCGTTCCATGCCGTGATCTGTAACCAGGTAAAGCGGTAACATAGTGTAGATACCGAGTGTGCTGCTAATACCTAAACTGAACAATATTACTAAAATCCAAAAAGAGGGCTTTGATAAAATATTAAGATAAGAAGCATACCCAACGAATTCTCCATGAAATTGACCACCGCGACCGAAACGGGCGAACACACCGGCAAGCAGAAAGGTCGTAATACCAAGGACCATAAAAACAGTCCGCCATGTAAACCAGTACATGACTGCTTCACACACAAGCGGTGCCAGGACAAAGCTCATGTTGGGTGCCAGTTCATGGATACCGATGGCTTTTCCCCAGTCGCGGGATCTGATCAACGTGGTCAAAGTGGCGATACTTGACGGAATATAGGGGCCAGTGGCCATGCCCACCATAATCAACCCCAAGCGCATTCCCCACAAACCGGTGCTGAACGAGGTGAACAGCAATGCAAACCCCAAAACGATATTGGTACTGATAATGGTTTGTTTGTGGGTCAGGCGAGAAGTGATAAATCCCGAGGCGAGTATGGCCACAAAAAATCCCAACGAGATCAAAAGAAAAAGAGATCCACCCTCGGCATGACTGATTGCCAAATCGGATTCGACGGCAGGCATTAAAGGGGCCAGAACAATTCGAGCTGAAAAATTCACAAAAAAGATGGAAGTGAGCAGTACCAGTGCCGGCAATCCGTCGCGAAACGCTGCTTGCAACTGGGTCTGATTGGTGTCGGCATCCGGCAAATTTGAGTTATTAGGCATATTCAATCACTTAAGGATCCAGATCGTAAACCTCTAAAACCGGCGGGTCAAACAAAATCTGACCAATGACCACACGGGTTAAGCCGGTATTGTTGCGCCTGGACAATATCCGGGCAACACGCTGCCCGGTCGAAAAATTCTCCCCCACATCTGCCTGGTTAAAAAACGCAATGCGCCTAGCTTCCGGGCAAAAGCCCTTAAATAGTCCCTCGTTGCGGACCAACACATCCGCGATGGCGCTAGCAGTTACACTCGAGCCCAACCTGAGCCCGGTCAATCGGGCAAAGTGCGCATGTCTAAAAACCAATCGTTCTGTCAATGGTTGGCCTACACCATTCAAACCCACCACTGCTACCAATCGTTGGGTGCAGGCCGGGATGACAGGTTCATGGGCAGCCGGCGCTTTTAGCGGTTTTCCGGCGGCACCATCGGCTTCCACGATAATCCATTGAAACAGACCGGCATTCCAGAGTTCCCCGATGACATCAGGCTGGAACCCGATAAGTTTGCCGGACTCCGACAACTTGCCGACAGCTGCCGTAAGGTGCAACTGTCTATCCAGCATCTTCCCGGCCCGATCCAATATATTTGTGACGGAATCGGATAAAATCACACCGCCAATGTGATCCGAAGACGGTTCAAATATTTTAGTGGTGGTGGTGGTTAGAACCGGTTCGCCGGCCATTGACAACTCGCGGGCGAGTTTGAACATCAACGTTGTTTTTCCGCCCCCGCCCACCAGGCTGACGACGCCGCCGCCTTCCAGCATCAGTCCTTCCCTTAGCGAAACCATTTAAAGATCCCTTATAATAGTTCATCCTTTAAGGGCCTGACCTAAGTTGCAGTAAATGATAAGTACAGAATAACTTTCTCATATTTTAATTACAAAATATAAATACCAAATATCAAACAAATTCCAATGATCAAAATTCAAAACAAATCCCCAACATTGCAAACGTTCTTTCGCGTAGGGTGGGCATTGCCCACCATGAACTGCCTCCATTGGCTGAAAAAGCTTGGTAATGCCCACCCTACGAGGATACTGATGTCGCTTTTAATAAAAGGCACATTAAAATCGATATTCCTTCTGTGTACCTTCGTGTCTTAGCGGCGGAATTATTACGAAAAAGAAAGAGCGAAGCGATTCCATCATTCGTCATTTTATTGTTCTCCGGCGGACCCGGTCTATACTGGTACAATTATAAAACCGCAGGATTGCTTCAAGCACGGATCCACTAATGGCACGGGCCTTATCAGAGATTGTGAAGCAATAGCTACGCTCGCCCCGTGGATCGATGTCACCGATTTTCAGCCCTTTCGTAACCTGACTGTTCGGACGGATAAGTCCACGCAGAACGCCCTCTATACCTGACCGTACGTCGACCCCGGCGACAGAGCCGATGATCTCGTTCTTTTTGACACACTCGCTGATATGTCGAACAGACAGAAATTGCCCGGCCTCAGGTGACCGTAGCACTCGCTCTTCGGTAAACCCGGAGATAGACCCGGGAGTTCCTGTGTTCGGCTGGGCTTCCCCGGATGTAATAATGATGCCCAGGTTATGCCCGCGATTGGTCTCGATCACCAGATGAACATCTTTACCGGCGTGAAATCCAGGCCCCAGACCAATTACCAGCGGTGCTTCGTTCATGTGGGTCCCTAAATTTTTTTTTGCCAAAACGGCGTCCACGCTCACCGCGGGCTGTATCGCGGCTATCGTCTGCCAATGTGGGTCAACCATCACTGCAATTTTATCCTTCTCCCAGCATCGTTTAATCTCGTCCTGGGTTCGGGCCAGTTCAGCCCTGACGTTCTCGATCTCTTTTTCCCCCTCATGGACGGCTTCACAGAATGAAACTGCACGCCTTACCGCCAGAGGATAATCTGTCTCCAGCATTAAGATCTTTCTAAAATTGGCCATGTACAACCGCCAGGCCACAGCACTGGCCATTTCTCCGGCACCTTTAACGGCAATTATGAGTTCATTTAGTGGTGTCACTTGAGGCTCCTAGTTTTTCAGTGGACAGAAGTCAGAGGTCAAAAAAAGAAGACAGAATACAGAAAACAGAGGAAATTGATTTCCTCAATCCAACTTCCGACATCCGCATTTCGGCTTCAAAGGATTTCTTCGGCGTCAAAATCACGTCCGGAGCCATTGTCTGAATTTTCATATCTTTCAATCCAATCCCGCACACGATTTTTGCCATAAATTTTTTCCCATCCTATAAGAATTTCCCCGACCGGAATGTCGGCGTATGTCCCGTGATCATCGACATACTCCATAAATTGCTTTTTCTCGGTATTAAAGGGATGAAAAATGGAGTCCTCTCTGCCATTGAATTCAAGCGGAAGGACCTTGTGCTTTCGGCAAAGTTCGATGTTAAAAGCCGGGGTTGCCTTAACCCAATTGTCAGCCAGGTAAAATTCCACGAAACCGTGATAGACGAATAAATCGGTCCCCAGAAATTCGATCAGTTGTCTGGTTGCCAAATGATTGCGAACCGTGGCGAAACCGACCCGGCTCGGAATGCTGCAAACCCGTCCCAAGGCACAGAGCAGGCTTGCCTTGCCGATGCAAAACGCCCGCCCTTTTTTTAACACATGGCTGGCACGATAATGTTCAGGACGATAAAACGGCAGATAGGGATCATACCAGATAACATCTCGCACAGCATAGTAAAGTCTTATGGCCCTTGATATCGAATCGTCTTCGGTATTCTTTAGGACATCTGCGGCATAGTCTATAATGGATTGATTGTCACTATCTATAATTTCTGTCGATGAGAGATATTGTAAAAATTTCTGACCCATTGACCAGACCTCTTTCTAGCCGTACCTAATAGGCTATAATTATTAAAACACATGTCAGGCTTCAATAGTGTGGTGTAAATACAATTAAGATACCGGATGCCGGTCTCTGGATACCGGGTAGATTAAGGAATGTTTTTTTCAGCACCGAGCATCCAGCAACCAGTATCCCTCTGCTTTAAGCAGTAAATTTGATGGCTGCACCCAAACTCGTCGGCTTAAGGCCAAGTTTCGCTATTGGTAAATCGTATACCAGACAATAAAGTGGTTCGTCAAAGGATTGCTGGGGTAAGACTGGGAAGTTTCACCTCAGCCCAGGGCGGGAAGAGAATCATATCTGAAAATGGCCATATAAAACGAACCGGGATCTTCGCTAAACAAGAATAAAATCCATTCTTGTATTTCATCTAAAATAGAATTATAAATCGGGACGGTATCAGTAACAGACTGGAAGAACTGGGCGTTAATGTCGATTATGTGGGGTCTCTAATTTCCGGCTACCTAGCTGAGGGTTACGTCCCGCTTGTCTTTTAAGGCGGGCGCAAAAATCAGCGACCACCAGCAGCTGGGGGTATGAGGAAGGCCCCTCGAAGGGACCGCGGAGCCATGCTCTGCTGGTGGTCGTTGATTTTAACTCCATTCATA
>JARFPZ010000385.1 GCA_029288035.1 Desulfosarcina sp. | reverse complement strand
AAATAAATCCCGTATTGCTTTTCGTACCTGCTTCCAAAAAGTTATGAAATCGCCCCTGCCATTTTAAATATTGGAAGATACATGGCAATAACCAGGCCGCCAATCGTTACACCTAAAAATACCAGCATGAAAGGCTCGATCAATGCGGTCAGGTTCTCAACCGCCTGATCTACTTCTTCATCATAAAAATCGGCAATTTTTTCCAGCATGGCATCCAACGCTCCGGTAGATTCGCCCACGCTGATCATCTGACAGACCATCGAAGGGAACACCCCGCTTTGGGCCAGCGGATCCGCCATGGTGCGGCCTTCGGATATGCCCTTGCGAACATTGTAGACCGCCTTTTCAACCGTCTTGTTACCTGCGGTTTTAGCAACGATATCAAGTGCTTCTAAAATAGCAACACCGCTGGCGAGCATGGTCCCCATGGTACGGGTGAACTTGGCAACAGCCACTTTGCGCAACAAATCCCCGAATACGGGAACTTTTAAAAGCATTTTGTCTACGAACTCTCGTCCTTTTTCGGTACCGTAAAACTTTTTGAAAGCGATTATGAAGAAAACGAGCCCGACAATGATATAGATAATTTTACTTTTTACCATATCACTCATCGCCACCACAATCTGGGTTGGCATCGGCAGTTCACCGCCGAAGTCAGCGAACATTTCCTCGAAAACAGGAATCACAAATACCAGAATAACGGCTAAAACCAATACCGCAATAATGAGGGTGACAACGGGATAGGTCATAGCTCCCTTCACCTGGGCCTTGAGCTTGGCTGCTTTTTCCATATAGGCCGCAAGTCGCCTCAAAATTGCGTCGAGGATACCACCGGCTTCGCCAGCGGCAATCATATTCACGAAAAGGTTATCAAATTGCTTGGGAAATTTCTTCAACGCTTCGGCTAACGTCGCGCCACCTTCAACAGACTCTTTGATTTCTTTCAGCATTCTCTTAAAGGTGGCATTGGCTTGCTGGCTGTATAGAATATCGAGGCATTGAATGATGGGCAGTCCGGCATCGATCATGGTCGAAAATTGTCTGGCAAAAAGTATCACATCCCGCTGTTTGACGGTGGGTTGGAGAAAGGTGACATTGGCGAAGAGGTCTTTGGGTTTTTTTTTGACCTTGGTCGGCGTAATTCGTTGACGCGCCAGTTGTGCCTTTACAGCCTCTTCGCTGACAGCATCAATTTCGCCTTTTTGCACCTCATCCTTTCTATTTTTACCCACCCACTGATAAACAGGCATGTTCAATCCTCCCTGACGATTTGGTATCGATTACATCGGTCGACAGTCTGTCGCCCGCTTTTATTTTATTCTCTGAAGTCTTTTCGTTAAAATTTGGACCTTAAAAAATGCTATAATTTTCAGAGTGTTTATCGGCCACAGAGATCAAGAACTTAAGTTTTTGTAAAATTCTTCTGAAAATTTTGGCCATTTCGGAATTCTTCGCCATATTCGGCAACATGTGATTGGTAAGTTAATTCTCTTCGCTCATATGCCGGTGGCGGCGGAATCGGCGGATGAGAGATTGCCTAAGGAGGCGAGGGTTAATCGACCCTTTTCCGAGTGGGACAATCAACGATTGACGTAAAACACACCTACTGTGTTGATTTTCATAGTTTGTTGGGATATCCTGACACATTACTATAATATTTTATATTCAAGTATTTGATATTTTTATTAAGGGATTTTAAGGTTTGAATTTTAATGCAGGTGGTATCCGGTTGTGGCCAAAGAGATAAAAGATAGTAAACATAAAGAAATGTCAGTTATTACTACCCATGTGAATGCGGATTTTGACGCCCTTGCCTCCATGCTGGCCGCACAAAAGCTATATCCCGATGCCCTGGTTGTATTTCCAGGCTCTCAGGAAAAAAATCTGAAAAATTTTTTTATCAATTCGATGGCCTACTTATTTAATATGGCAGACATCAACGACATTGATTTTTCAGAGGTAGGGCAACTGATACTGGTTGATACGCGCCAGCGTGGCCGCATCGGAAGACTCACTGATCTTTTGGACAAGTCGGATATTGAAATTCATATCTATGATCATCATCCCCCCACGGGAAACGATATCAAAGGCAGCCTGGAAGTGCATGGGAAAACCGGTGCAAACGTGACGATTTTAACGGAGATCATCAAAGAAAAAGAAATCCGGATTTCTCCGGATGAAGCCACTATTATGTGCCTGGGACTTTACGAAGATACCGGTTCATTTACTTTTTCGTCCACCACCGAAAGAGATTTTTTAGCCGCGGCCTTTCTCTTATCCAAGGGAGCCAATTTAAATGTTGTCTCAGATTTAATTGCTCGGGAACTGAGTCCCGAGCAGGTTGTGCTCCTAAATGATATGATTCAAGCAATTACACGTTATAACATAAGTGGTATCGAAATTATTGTCACCAGCATAACCTTGGAAAGATACATGCCGGATTTTGCATTTCTGGTTCAAAAAATGGTGAAAATGGAAAATATTGATGCCATTTTTGCTGTGGCACGCATGGACAATAAAATTTACGTGGTGGCACGCAGCAGAATTAATGAGGTGGACGTGGGCGCCATTCTGGCAGAAATCGGCGGCGGTGGGCATCCCTACGCCGCCGCCGCATCAATCAAGAAGGAAACCCTGGCTCAAACGGAAGCCAAATTGATTCAAATCCTCTATGAGAAGGTCAAAGCCCGCCGCCAGGCTAAGGACTTGATGTCCTCGCCGGCGATCTCCATCAATGCCGGTGTTACGTGCAAAAAAGCACAGAACTTCATCACGCGCTATAATTTAAACGCCCTGCTGGTCACCGAAAAGGTAGACGCCACCGAGAAATTCAGGGGATACATCACGCGTCAGGTGATCGAAAAAGCGCTTTATCACAAGCTGGATCAGGTACCGATCAGGGATTATATGACCACGGAGGTCGCCACCGTGGGGCCGGATGCCGATCTTCTGGAAATACAGGAAAAAATCATTGATCACAAACAACGAATTTTGCCGGTTATGCAGGGTGCGAACATCATCGGTGTCATCACCCGCACTGACCTTTTAAATATCCTGGTGGGGCAGTCTGAAGTGAAATCGGATATTTCGCCCGACCCCTTAAAAGGATCGGCCCATGCCCGCACCCGCAATGTCGTTCGCTTTATGAAAGAGCGACTTTCCGCGGATCTGATTAAAAGACTGCAACAAATCGGTGAGGTAGCGGATGATATTGGATGTGAGGCCTTTGTCGTCGGCGGATTTGTCAGAGACCTTTTTTTATACCGGCAAGATGAGGATCTTGACATTGTCATCGAAGGAGAGGGAATTGCTTTTGCCAGGAAATATGCAAAATTGGTGGGTGCCCGAATTCATACCCATGAAAAATTCGGTACCGCCGTTATTATATTTCCGGATGGATTTAAAATTGATGTAGCGTCAGCCAGAATGGAATACTACAAGTTTCCGGCGGCCTTGCCGGTGGTGGAAATGAGTTCAATTAAACTCGATCTGTATCGAAGAGATTTTACAATCAACACCCTGGCAATTCAACTAAACCCGGATAAATTCGGCACTTTAATCGATTTTTTTGCCGCTCGCAAAGATATTAAAGAAAAAATCATACGGATTTTACATAACCTGAGTTTTGTGGAGGATCCCACGAGAGTCTTCCGTGCCATTCGCTTTGAACAGCGGTTTGAATTCACCATCGGTAAATTAACCGCCGGTTTGATTTCTAACGCCGTCGCCATGGATTTTTTCCGAGGGTTGAGCGGCAAACGGGTATTCACCGAATTGCGACTCATTATGGAAGAAAAAAATTCGGCGTCAGCCATCATGAGACTCAACGATTTTGATTTGCTAAAAGTGATCCACCCCTCCATAACCTTAGACAAAATATTCATTGCGTTCCTCAAATCGGTCAAAGAGGTCCTGAGCTGGCACGATTTGCTTTTTTTGGATGAATCCTATAAAAAGTGGATCGTTTTTTTTCTGGTCGTGATCAATCAATGCAACGCTAAACGTACAAAGGAAATCTGCCGCCGCTTTGAGCTCGCTCCGGAATATGAAAAAATTTTTTGTGTCGAGCGTTTCGAGGCGGACAGATGTGGATCCTGGCTCGAACGAAATCAAACGGTCTCCAACAGCGTTCTTTATAGGAAACTGTCAGGTTTTAGAACCGAGTTAATTCTTTATCTGATGGCGGCTGCCAGAAAACAGGCCGTCAAAAAATCTATCTCCCACTTTTTTACCAATTTGCGACGAACCAGTATATCATTAAAGGGCAGGGATTTAAAAAAGATGAAATTAACGCCCGGCCCGGTCTATCGACAAGTCCTGTCGGCTGTTTTGGATGCCAAACTGGATGGAAAGCTTAAAACTAAAGAAGATGAAATTGCGTTTGCCCGCCATTATGTTGAAACCCATCGACATGCCTAACGGACATCTCCTTTAAAAGTGATTCGTTTCACCCGGCTCTGTCTGAGTCTTTTTTATTTATGACGGAAAGCTGTAAAAGGCATACAAAAACAAATGAATGCTTCCAAATCAGCTTTTGTCTTTTGAACAGCTATTTTGGTTTCCAAGTGATGAAGGATTTGGTATACAGACTTTTTATTCCAATCACAGACCCCTGTAAAAAATTTCAACTGTTTGACGGAAATTACACCCAATGAAGCGAGGATAGACATAATTTCATGAGTCAAAAAAAGCGAATCTTAAGTGGTATGCGCCCCACCGGACCTCTCCATCTGGGCAATTTACTGGGAGCGCTTGCGAACTGGGTCAACATGCAGGATGACTATGAATGCTATTTCTTCATCGCCGACTGGCATGCTTTGACAAGCGATTACGACAATACGGAACCTATTGAAAAAAATCGAAAAGAGATAATGATGGACTGGCTCAGCGCCGGACTTACGCCGGAAAAGAGCACGCTGTTTGTCCAGTCGCAAGTCAAGGAACATGCGGAGCTTTTTTTACTGCTTACCATGATCACACCGGTACCCTGGCTGGAGCGCAATCCGACGTATAAAGAACAAATCGGTGAAATGACCAACAAGGATTTGTCCACCTTCGGGTTCCTGGGGTATCCGGTGCTGCAAGCTGCCGACATTATCATATACAAGCCTGACGGCGTCCCCGTAGGCGTGGATCAAGCACCCCATGTTGAAATCACCCGCGAAATCGCGCGGCGCTTTAATCATTTTTACGGTAATGTATTTCCGGAACCTGCAACCATTTTAACGGAAACTCCCAAGATTCTGGGCATTGATCGTCGTAAAATGAGCAAAAGCTACAACAACGCCATCTTTTTGTCCGACAGCCCCAAAGACATAATTGCCAAAGTTTCCAGGATGATTACCGATCCCCAACGTAAAAGACGTAGCGATCCCGGCAACCCTGATGTGTGCAATGTATTCGATTTCCACAAACTCTACACGGATCCGCAAATGGTAAAGGAAATCGACGAACAATGCCGCACGGCAGGAATCGGATGCGTGGAATGCAAGCAAAAAATGGCCCAAGGTCTCATCGCGGCCCTCGAACCCATTCGGGAAAAGCGAACCTATTATGAGTCCCGGCCCGATCTGGTGGATGACATCATGACCGAAGGCAGCAACAGGGCTCGCCGGACAGCTCAAAGCACCATGGAGGATGTTAGAGCAGCGATAAAAATATGATCGAAAAACCATACCAAATCCGGTTGGAGAAAATTTTCGAAGGTCCCATGGACCTGCTGATTCATTTGATCAGAAAAAATGATGTGGACATCTACGACATCCCCATCGCCCTGATAACCGATCAGTATCTACAGTACCTCGAATTAATGAAGGCCATGAACCTTGACTATGCCGGTGATTTTCTCCTGATGGCCTCTACCCTCACCCAGATAAAGTCAAGGATGCTGCTGCCCACCCACGACGGCGAAGACGAAGAAGAGGATCCCCTGCAGGAGATCACCCGGCCCTTGCTGGAATACCTGCAGATGAAATCGGCGGCCGATCAGCTGATAGAACGGAATTTGTTGGGCGATAAAACATTTGTCAGAAACCCGAGACTTGATGAGTTCTCAACGCCTCCGGAAGATGAGTTCATTCAAGTTGGCTTATTTGAACTGATTGATGCCTTTCAGAAAATACTTGAACGAATTCCCGAAGGTCATCGCGTCGAACTTTCCGCCGATGAAATTTCGGTCAAGGACAAGATCTCCCAGATCGTGGAAATACTCGAAACCAAAGCATCGATTACCTTTTTGGAGTTGTTTTCAGATAACCCCGACAAACATGAGGTGATCATCACATTCCTGGCCATTTTGGAAATGGTCAGACTCGCATTGATTCGAATCATTCAAAATGTGAAAACCGGAATCATTCGGATTTTGTATATATAATGGAAGATATCAAATACATCATTGAAAGCCTGTTGTTTGTCGTCGATGAACCGCTGACGATAGACCGGTTAAAAAAAATCCTCATCCAGGTCGAAACCAGAGAGATCCGTGAAGCCATGGATGAACTCACCGCGGAATATGAAGCCCGGGGGGGAGGATTTTACCTTGACGAGGTCGCCGGCGGGTATCAGATCCGCACCCGTCCCCAATACACGGAATGGATCAAAAAGCTCATTCAGCCCAAACCCCTGCGCCTCAGCAAACCAGCCCTGGAAACACTGGTCATTATTGCCTATAAACAACCCATCATCCGCAGCGATATCGAACATTTGCGGGGGGTAGATTGCGGCGGTGTCATCCGCATGCTGTTGGAGCGCAAACTGATCCGGGTTTTGGGCCGCAAAGAAATTCCAGGTAGACCCCTAATCTACGCTACCACCAAGCGATTTTTGGAGATCTTTGACCTTAAAAATCTCAGAGATCTCCCGACCCCCAAAGAAATCGAAGAGCTGGCGGCAGCTACCAACGAAGGGGACCAGGCAGTTATCGTAGATTCGATCGAAGAAATTGACGATGATCCGGCAACCTCCGAAGGCGCAGAGTCAATCGGAGAAGACGCCCAACCGATCCAGGCGGACCCCATTCCATCTTCAGAGACCGGCATTCCCAGGGACACCCTGCGGGGAGTTGATGAAGAACACCCGACCGAAAAATTGCCGCAAAACCCGAATGAAAATAAGTAGTGGTCCACAGGTTATGCCGAAGGCCTTAGATTTTTAGAGTTCCAATTTTCGATTCATCATTTACCTCTGAACCCCTATGAGACTTCAAACTTTGTTGATTTCGCAAAAAGTTCCAAATTCGTCATGCCGGACTTGACCAGGCATCCAGAATATGCTGAAATTACTGGCTTCCGGCCTTCGCCGGAATGACGCTTTAAAGGAATTTTAAACTTTTTACTACATCGTCAAGTTTCTTTCTCGATCAGACTGGACGCTCGCGGCCAGCGCCGCCGCTCGTGAGCAATTTCGTTTTTTTTTAACCGGTTCTGAAAAAAGCGCTTGATTTAAAGTTGATAAACCTTTATTTAAAAAGATCGTAAAATTGATAAATATGATTCGTGCGGTTAACTCAGCGGGAGAGTGCTACCTTCACACGTTAGAAGTCACTGGTTCAAATCCAGTACCGCCTACCATTTAATAAAAACAGGGGGGATGAGAATTCATTTCCTCCTGGATTCTTGCCTTTGATATCAAAAAATGTGTCCGTGGACTGTCCTTGAGTGCCCCCAAATCTTGCCCAAAGTCATTCACTGAAAAATAAAAAAATGCACTGAAAAAATTTTTGAATTTGAAAAAACGTTGGTAACCTCCAAAGCACAGGTCGTGATGTTAAATCCACCATACCCGGTACTAAGTGTTCGCGAAGCAAAAAAGAGTCCGGACATCGGAGACAATTAAATATGGCCAATATTATCGCTGTCTCTTATACACATCTGACGCTGCCGACGATAACAGAGTAGTGTG
>JARFPZ010000330.1 GCA_029288035.1 Desulfosarcina sp. | reverse complement strand
AACCGGTGTTAACCATCGAGGGAGCCATGGCGCCGGGCGCACCGATTGTGCGTAATGCCGAAATAGAATACATTCACGGCGCTCCTGAAAACCTTGATAATTCAAATCTAGACCCCCGTGAGGGGAAAATAATTTATCGTTTCCCCATCGGCGCGGACCCACGTAAAAATTTGGCCGCAAGCGCAGCCGGCGGTATTGGCGACGTTCAGAAAGGATTTGAGGAAGCCGAGGTCATTCTGGAAAGTGAATATGAAACCGCTCAGGTTCATTGTACGCCCTTGGAACCGCATGTTGTTTACACCCGAATGGATGGCGACCGGCTGATTATTCATGCTTCGACCCAGACACCCTGGTGCATCAGAAGAACGGTTGCCCGCGCCCTTGAAATAAGTGAAAACAAAATCAGAGTCATTAAAGAACGCGTGGGCGGTGGATTCGGCTCCAAACAAGACGTGCTTTTGGAGGAAGTTGCGGCATATCTGACCTGGACCACCGGCCGCTCGATATTATTCAGATACACCCGCGAAGAAGATTTTATCGCATCGAGTACCCGACATCCGATAAAAATTAAGGTGAAATTAGGCGCCCGCAACAATGGACGCTTAACAGCCATTCAGATGGATGTCAAAGCCAATACCGGGCCCTATGGCAACCACTGTCTAACCGTTCCCGTAAATGCCGTCTCAAAATCCATGCCGCTGTTTTTATGCGACAATGTCGCATTCGAGGTGAAATCGTATTATACCAATATACCGCCCACCGGCGCATATCAGGGTTACGGCGCGCCCCAAGGCTCCTTTGCCCTTCAATCGGCAATGGCGGAATTGGCCGCCAAACTGGGAGTCGATCAGCTGGAGTTGATCGAAAAAAACAGGGTTCGTGAAGGCGTCATGCTTGAAATTCTTAAATGTCTTGGGGAGGGCCGCGAAGGTAAACCGGAACGCGTTGCCAGCTGCGGGTTGGGGCCGGCGTTAAAAAAAGGTGCGGAGCTGATTGACTGGGGCCGTAAAGAAGAAAGTGATAATCCTGATGTAAAAATCGGCCAGGGCGTGGTGATCGTGCAGCAGGGTTCGGGATTGCCCGGTCTTGATTCGGCCGGCGCCGTGCTCAGGATGCTCAGTGACGGAACATTTACATTGCTGAGCGGTGGTGCTGATTTGGGTACCGGGTTGGATACGGTGGCGGTAAAAGTGGCGGCTGAATGTCTGTGCACGGATATGAGCAATATCGCCATTATTTCGGGTGACACCGATGCAACGCCCTTCGATACCGGTGCCTATGCGTCCAGCGGCACTTTTTTTTCCGGTAATGCCGCCTTGGAAGCCGCCAGACTCATGAAAGAAAAGATCCTCGACGTCGCAGCCGGAATGCTCAAAGAAGATAAACAAGATTTGCGAATCCTGTATCCCGGAATCGTAAAAGGCAAAAAAGGCGCCATCACCTATCAAAAAATTGAAACGTTTTCAGAAAAAGGTACCGGTGGGGGTCAACTCGTCGCGTCGGCCAATTTTACCACCGATGATTCGGCCTTTCCCTATGGTGCCCATTTTTGTCAGGTGGCCGTCAATACCCGCACCGGCAAAGTCAAGATTCAAAAATATTTTGCTTTGCAGGATTGCGGTACGCCCATAAACCCGGAATTGGCCCTGGGACAGATACATGGCGGTGTCCTAAAGGCAATTGGACATTCATTATACGAAGAAATGATTTTAGATGAAACCGGCAGATGCTTAAATGCCAGCCTGAAGGACTATAAAGTACCGATGATCAATGATCTACCGGAAGATTTCCGGGCCGAGCTGGTATTTACCGACGATCCGTTCGGACCCTTTGGCGGGAAATCGGTCGGAGAAATCAGCACAAATGGTGCCGCTCCGGTGATTGCCATCGCGATCCACGATGCGGTCGGCATTTGGATCAGGAAATGGCCGTTTACACCGGAAAAAATTCTCCAGGCCTTGGGTAAGATTTAACATTGCGTGCCCTTCCAAGATGAATTTTAACGAAAATTTCAAGTCAATCCCTAACCCGGATTAACCGGCCTCCGGCTCATAGATCTGAACCTGCGGCTCGGAGAGAAATAACATATCACAAGCACCAAATGACAAACAAATTCAATATTGCAATATCCAAATCTCAATTAAGATCAAAAGCCAATTGTTTGGTCCGCCCTAAGCGGATTGGTCCTTGTGATTTGTCTGGTATTTGTTTTTTGATATTTGAATTTTTTTTTACTGAAACCCGAACACTGAAACCTTACGTTCCAGACAACATCTTGTCATATAAAACCCGATAAGGACCTAAAACGGAGGTAAAAAAAAATGGAGAAAGAACTGCACTACCCGCTTTTCTATCGTAGGGATTTGACGGCGTTCTGGGCCTTATTTGCCGATAACTTAGCCAACATCGTCATATTGTCTGGCATCTGCTTAGCTGTATTTGATATGCCGGCTCAGATCGTTTTTGGTCGTATCCTGCCCGGGTTGGGTGTATCTTTGCTGGTTGGACTATCGTTTTATGTTTACCTGGCAAGGAGACTGGCCCGCAAAGAACAGCGTGACGATGTGACCGCCTTGCCCTATGGTATCAGCACGCCCGTTATGTTTGTCTATTTATTTGGCATCATCGGACCGGTGTATTGGGGCCTCAAGGCTTCCGGCAATCCGGACGCTTCGCTGATTGCCTGGCGTGTGGGCATGGCGGCCGCGTTTATCGGGGGCATCATCGAAATGCTGGGAAGCATCGTCGGTCCCTGGTTAAAAAGAGTGACGCCGCGGGCCGGGATGCTGGGAACCCTGGCCGGCATCGCCATTGTTTGGATAGCGACAGTGCCGTTGGCAAAAATTTTCGAAAATCCCTTGGTTGGATTTGCCTCTTTAATGATTGTTTTGGCCGGGCTGGTGGCCGGGATCAAAATGCCGTTTCGTCTGCCGGCCGGTTTGATCGCCATTATTGTCGGAACGATTGTCGGATTTTTGGCCGGTGCTTCCAAAATTGATTTTTCCGGAGTCGCACTTCATGTGCCGATTCCCGTGATAGGGGATTTAATTGCCGGTATCAAGCTGATGTTTTCATATCCGGCGGTGCTGGCAGCCGTACTACCGATAGAAATATATAATTTTATCGAAACCATGAACAATGTCGAATCGGCCGAAGCGGCCGGAGACAAATATCCGGTTCGCACCTGTCAGATCATGGATGGTGTCGGAACCATGGTGGGAACGTTTTTCGGTAGTGCGTTTCCTACCACCGTTTATATCGGACATCCCGCCTATAAACGTTTAAAAGGTCGCTGCGGATATGCGTTGGGCGTCGGAATTGTATTATTTCTGGGCGCAGTTTTTGGATTTGTCGATTTCTTATACAATCTGATCCCCGAGGCAGCGGTGGCGCCCATGCTGGTTTTTGTCGGTCTGGTCATAACGGCCCAGGCCTTCTCTGCCTCGCCCGCCAAGCACGCACTGGCAGTGGCGGTAGCGATCATTCCACATATGTCCAATATTCTGTCCACAAAAATCAGATCGGCGGTATCCATCGCCAACGCGGAGATGAATGTCGGTTCGGTGGAATTTGCGGAGAGCTGCAGCCAACAGGGCATTGCCTGGATCGGTCAAAGCGCTTTGTCCCAGGGGGCAATTATCACCGGCCTCCTATGGGGTTCCATTCTGGCTATGCTGATAGATCTTGATTTTAAAAAAGCGGCGACATTTTCCGGTACGGCTGCCTTCTTGACCTTAATTGGGATCGTGCATGCACCGAATTTGGGGTTCCATTTTACTACTATTTTTTGGGGGTATCTGATGATGACCGCGTTGTTCATCGCGGCCTGGCTTGGTAAAATTGAGAAAGATCCGGAAATTGGAGAATTGGAATTTAAAGGAAACTAGTAAAAGTTCAGCCACAAAGACACGAAGACACAAAAAAAAGGAATATCAAGTTTAAACTTTTGTCAAAAAGAGAGAATTCGGATCTCATGAACGAATTTATGAAAGCGGCAATTGAAGAGGCCAGAAATGGATTCAACCACAACCATGGGGGGCCCTTTGGTGCCGTCATTGTAAGGGACGGCGTGCCGATCGCCAACGCTCATAACGAAGTGCTGAAAACAAACGATCCCACCGCACATGCCGAGATCCTTGCCATCAGAAGGGCGTCTGCCTTCCTTGGAAACTACGATCTTTCGGACTGTGAGATCTATTCCACCTCGGAACCGTGCCCCATGTGTTTTTCCGCCATCCACTGGTCAAGATTGAAGAAACTCCATTTGGGGACGACCAGGGATGATGTGGCGACCATCGGATTTGATGACAGTTTAATCTACGATATCTTGAGCGGTAAAGCACAGGTAGTTCAGATGGAGATTGTCAACGTCGATCGGGACAGCTGTTTGGCGTTGTTGAAAGAATGGGATGCCAAACCGGATAAGGTACTATATTGAGCAGGGTCCTAATCCGGACATGTTGAGTCGATCGTAGCACAGCATAATTGCCGCTTTATCGGGAAATTGACTATTGAAAATTGAAGATTGAAGATTTGTGGAGTCGTTTCACTCCGTCGGTATTTGATCGTTTTTAATAAGTAATATAACCTTCATTTTTCTATGTATCACTTTTGCCTCTGCGAATGTAAACGTGAGAAAATCACCCTGCCCTCCTTTTCAAAAGAGAGGAACTTGAGCTTCCCCCTTTTTTAAAGGGGGATCGAGGGGGATTTTAAAATGATTCAAGCAGATCTGCGGACTCCAAGATTGATCCATTCCTCTAATCTCAACAGACAACTTGCAAAGGACCACCGGCCACATTCGACGGACATTACCCCATGAAAGGGAGCTAATTAAATCATGAACGCCAAAAAACATATCCTGATAAGAAGTAAATTTATGGTACCCATGTCACGCAGAATGGGGGTATCGAAAAGGATTCACGATGGCTATGTATTCACCGAAAATGATAAAATAATAGAGGCAGGTAACTATACTAGAGAAAAAGGCGAACAAATTATAAGAGATTATGGCAACAATCTTTTCATAGTGGGCGCCGAGAAACAGAGCGATTATACGGTGGAAGATATTGTCTGCAATGAGACCTGCCTGTTGCCGGGCTTTGTCAAGGCTCACGGTCATGACCACGAATCACCCATCATCGGGATTGCCAAAGACTGTGCCTTAACAGACTGGCTGGATGGCGCCGTTAATGTATTTACCGGATTTCTGGATGAGAAAAGAGATGAACTCACCAATAAATTCGGCAAATCCCCGAACCTGGTCACCTATTTAAAGGCAAGGGTCGATGATATCTATTACGGCATCACATCTTCCATGGTTCATCACTGCAATTTCAATAAATACCGAGTAGCGGATATTGTCGAAGCCAATCGGCAAGCCCATACCAAAATGATTGTTGCCGTTGGAAGTCAGGACAGGCACTATGATGACCGGATTCTTGACATCCCCCATCATCTGGCAATTGACAGGCTTGATGATTATCAAGAAAAGTTCGAAGGTGTTGAAAGAACATGGATCATACCGGGTCCCGATCAGTTTTTTTCCAACGGCCCCGAACTCTTAAAAGCACTCAAAAGATGGAGTAAGGACCATGGCACGTTAATCCATATTCACAGTTCGGAAGAGCCCAGGACCACCGCTTGGTTTAAAGAGACCTACGGGATGACCCCCATTGAATATGCAAATAGTATCGAATTTTTGGATAGCGACACCATTCTGGCACATCAGGTAAATAACACCGAGAAAGACCTGGCCATCATCAAAGAAAGCGGTGCAAAGGTCGTCCATAATCCCCTCGCAAATACCATTCTGGGTTCCGGTATGCCCCCCCTAAAAAAAATGACGGAAATTGGGATCCCCTTT
>JARFPZ010000173.1 GCA_029288035.1 Desulfosarcina sp. | reverse complement strand
TCACAGGTAAATCAATAGAGAATAAATCATCATTTGACAGGTTATTAGATCTCTTTAGCCATATTAATATCATCATTACCGGTGTCGCTCTTGTTGTCATGACGGCTATTTTCGGTTGGCTTGTCTTTGGTCGTTACGTGCTGAATTCAACCCCCACCTGGGTTGAACAAGTTTCCTTGTTATTGGTTGTCTATATTGGCTTTTTAGGCGCATCTGTCGGTGTTCACAAAAAAACCCACCTGGGTGTATCCGTGTTCCGGGAAATATGCCCAAAACCGGTTCGTCGAATTTTTGATTTCTTATCATATAGTATTTTGGCAGGATTTGGCCTGATAATGGTCGTCTACGGCTACAAGCTGACCGTGTTCAAGTGGACAGCTGAGATTCCCCTGATCCATGTCTCTGAAGGGTGGCGATCTCTGCCTATTATGTTGAGCGGTGTTTTTGTTTTTCTATACTCCATTGGCCATCTTATTCACTTTTTTAAACATACAGATCAAGAAGATACTAAATAAGTAGGAGATCTTTGATCAATGGGTCTGCTGATATTGCTGGGTGTATTCGCAATTTGTGTCGTCATCGGTATGCCGGTGGCATTTGCTATTGGCGTTGCTGCTGTTTCCGCCTTTTCTTATGAAGGGTTGCCGGTGATGATCGCTTTTCAGCGGATTATTTCAGGTATCAGCATTTTTGCCCTCATGGCAATTCCGTTTTTTATTTTTGCGGGAGAACTAATGTTTCATGGTGGTATCGCCATGCGGTTGGTTCGCTTCGCATCTTCTGCCGTTGGGGCGATGCGGGGAGGACTTGGTGTCGTTAATGTTTTCTCATCTATGCTGTTCGGTGGTATATCAGGTTCGGCCATAGCAGATATTTCTGCTCTTGGTTCCATCTTGATACCTGTCATGAAGGAGAAAGGTTATGATGATGATTACGCCGTAAATGTGACCGTAACCTCATCTCTTGCCGGAATAATTATTCCTCCGAGCCACAATATGATTATATATGCTATTGCAGCCGGAGGTGGTATTTCCGTTTCCAAATTGTTTCTTGCCGGGTTTGTTCCCGGTGTCTTGATGTGCGTGTGCCTTGCTGCCGTTTCCTACATTGTTGCAGTAAAGCGGGGCTATGCCTCCGAAGCCTTTCCCGGCTTTGTTATTTTATTTAAGAATTTTGTCTTGGCACTGCCCGGGTTGATGACTGCAATTATAATCGTTGGCGGTGTACTCAGCGGGATTTTTACGGTTACCGAATCAGGCGCCTTTGGCGCTATTTATGCTTTTCTCGTCACAATTATTGTCTATAGGGCGATGCCATGGGAGAAATTTAAGCTGGCTGTTACGAACTCCGTCAGGACTACCTCGATGGTAATGATCCTGATTGCCTGTACCGGCGCATTTGCTTACTTGTTAACTTTTTACCAGGTGCCGACAAAAATGTCGGTTTTCCTGACGGGTATTTCAGATAAGCCGGTCGCTATCTTGTTGATGATCAACCTGATGTTGCTGCTGCTCGGCATGATAATGGATATGGCGGCATTGATACTTATTTGTACGCCGATATTTTTGCCCATCGCTAATTCCATTGGTATAGATCCTTATCAGTTCGGCATGATTTTATTGATGAACCTCGGGCTAGGACTTTGTACGCCGCCGGTGGGGTCGTGTCTTTTTGTCGGTTGTGCGGTCGGTGGTGTTAGGTTAGAGGATGCGGTGAAAACAATCTGGCCCTTTTACCTTGCAATATTAATTGCTTTGATGCTGACAACGTTCATCCCAGGGATATCGCTTACACTGCCTGGTATACTAGGTTGACAGGCAAAATTAAGTCTTCTTTCAATCTTAAGGGTGAATTTACATCCCTGACACGCGCAGCGCCTCTTCCTTGGCCATACGGCTCCATTCCACCGCATTCTCCGGACGTTTGCCATTATTAACTGAATACTTTCTTGAATTTTTCAACAGAGGCATTAAATCCATCTTCAAAGGTGCCGCCGTCCGGTCGGTATACGCTTTCGTAGGATACGACGCCTTGGAATCCGTCCCTTTTTAACGCTGCGCCGATATCATCAAGGTAGGGTGCCATCTCTCCCTCGCCCAGCGGGCAGAATTTTACTGTTGCTTTCGCAATATCAGACGTCATGTCCTTGACATGAAGGTGAGAAAGATGGTCTTTGACCAGTTCGTAAGCATCTGGATAGGGCACGTCCGTACAGTACAGGGTGTTGGGGATATCCCAAATTATTTTGAAATTCTTGGACCCGATATCATCGACCAGCTTCCTGGCCAGATATCCGGAGGTTACCATGGCATTGTTGCCGGTTTCCACGGCCAAGGTAATGCCCTCATCCTCTGCCAGCCTGACGGGTGCTGCCATGAGGCTGACCAGATTGTCCCATGATCCGGTGCTGGCCACCCATTTTTCCGCGCCGTTGGTGCCGAAGATGATCATTTCTTTTCGGCCACTCATGACCCTTACCGTGTCGGTTCCCAGCGCTTTAGCTGTCTTGATACACCGTTTCAGCGCCTCCATATGTTGCTTGAAGGCTTCGTCATCGGCCGTGGTGGTCTTCATACAGAGGCCCGCGAAATTATGACGAGTGATGCAGGTGACCTTCATATTGTACTTAGTTAGCAGCGTCTTTATTTTCGCGATTTCTTCAGGGGTATGATCTCCAATCTCTTTATCCCAGACAAACTGAAGTTCAGCCCACTGCATACCATGTTGACTCATAACCTTGAGGGCATATTCAAGATCCATACTGATACCGTCGGTAATTACGCCTAGTTTCATTTTATTCTCCTGTATGATTAGCGGTTTCTATGATCCGGAACGTTTGACCTCGGTTCCGGCTATATTCTCAAGGAATTTTACGATGGCCCAGTTGTCGCCTTCCGGGTAAAGCGACATGCCCGTTTGAAAGAGCTCGTATGCCGTTGCGGCAGTAAACACGGCGCAGCCATTTTCGCGAGCCATCGCCATGGATATTCCGAGGTCTTTGTACATCGTTGCGATATGACTGCCGGTGTCTTCGAATTTACGGTCCAGGATCAGGGCGCCGCAGCCTTTCAGTAATCCGCTCCCGACACCACTCGCGCAGAATACGTCGTAGAGAATTTCAGGGTCGGCGCCGGCTTTCGTTCCAAGAACAAGTGACTCGAAGATAGCGGTGAAACTCGCGCCGATCAGCGCCTGCAGGGCAGCTTTGACGACCTGCCCCTGTCCGATGCTTTCACCGACGTGGAAAATGCTCTTACCCACCGCTTCGAGGACCCCGCGGTGCGCTTCGAGCACCTCCTTCTTGGCTGCGGCCATCATGGTCAGGGTTCCGCTATCTGCACCACTTTTCCCGCCGCTTACGGGACTGTCGATGAGTTCAATCCCCTTTTCCTCCGTCTTTTCGATCAATACCTTGATATCCGCGGGGTTGATCGTCGCGGTGACGATAATGCAGGACCCCGGTCGCATGGTCTCCAGGAGTCCACCGTCCCCCGCGACAACCGACTGAACCTGGGAGCCGTGCATGACCATGACAAAAACGCAGTCACTGTTTTCACCCACGGCGCTTACCGAATCGACCGAAGTTCCTCCCAACTCAGAGAGCATCTCTTTTCTCTCCTGACGGAGGTCAAATCCGCTCAGCGGGAAGCCGGCATCAACGAGATTTTTGGCCATACCGATCCCCATGTTCCCCAAACCCACTATTCCGATTCTTTTCACTTTTTGCTCCTATTTATATTGATTGATTTATTCCCACGGATACGACCGTGGAACGCTGTCTTAAAATTTAGAACCCATCACGTTTTCTACTTTACGGGAATGAAAACAAAACGACCTCATGGTGTTCTATCGATAACCTGCTGAATAAAGCGGGTATGTTTTAGCGCTTCATTCACGTTGGCCAACGGCAGGCTGCGGTCCATCATGCTCTCATGAAACGCCCGCAGCTCCCGTCGGTAGGCTTCGTCATAGGAAACCTGTATCTTTTTCTCCCAGGTCAGCTCCCCATCGCAGCCCTGGACGATTATCGGGCTGGGAAAGTGGAGAAAGTAGGGCGCCGGAAATTGCAGCGATACCCGGCTGCGGTTTCCATAAAAGGCGTATTCTTCCCGGTAGTCCTTCAGGTACGGCAGATGGTGCCACTCCAAACAACAACACAGGTCGGGACTGTACTCAACGAGAATCTGGAAAGACATGGTATCACGCCAAAGCTCGACACTTCGCACCCGGGCGGGTTCACCCAGAAAGCCGAACATCATGTAGATGTTGTGAATCAAACTGACATTCAGCGTACCGATAAACTGCCGCAGCCGCCGATCATCCTTACGGTCGTCCAAAGCTTCATCGACCAGATGTGCAAGCGCGCCACCGGTCAGACCGTGAAGTTGAGCTTCCAGCTGTTCGGCCCAACTCCCGGGCTCCCGATGTCCTTCCTGAATCTGCCCTCCGCCCCGCCTTATCCGCAGGTGGGAAAAGCCGAATTCAGCAACCGGGTGGAGAACGGCGATGCGCACGTAGCCGAGATCTTCGATCATCTCCACCTGCTGCTTTGCCACGGCAAAGGCCGGATCGTAGAGCTTGTGGTAGCCCAGCTGTACGATCTGACTGGATTGCGCGACGCGTGCTGCGATCTCCTCGGCTTCGCGCAGATTCCAGGCCAGGGGTTTTTCCACCAAAATATCTTTGCCATTATCCAACGCCGCCAGAACCGAGTCGTGATGAGAGCCGCTGTGGCAGATGATGACGGCGTCGATATCCTTCCGGTCTAATAACGCCTGATAGTCGGGATAGCGGGATTCGATGTGGTAATGATCGGCCACCTCAGACAGCAGAGACTCGTTGATATCTGAGATAGCGAGCAGCTTGAAGTGCTGCTCATCATCGAGGATATAGGGAATATGACTGATCTGTGCGATGGTCCCCGCGCCGATCACACCGATTCCAATCGTTCTGCTCATTGTCTTTTCCTGTTATTGTGGGCCGCTAGTCTTGAATCTGAGCGGCCTCGATGGTTTCATGACAACTCAACCGGGACACCTGTCTGCGCACTTTGAACAACCGCATCGATTACCCTCATGTTGGCCACGCCGTTTTCTCCAGGTGTCTCGATGGATCTTGCGGCGAGAACCTTGTCGGCAAAAAACTCCAGTTGCAGCTGCCACTGATGCACGGCTTCGATAGGGATCGTTTCTGTTTGATGGCTGCCGATGCGGTGATCGGTAATGAAAAGGGCTGTTTCCACCATTCGTCCGAAACGGAGTATCTCCACCTGACTGAAGGCCTGAGGAATAAAGATATTCCCCTTTTCACCGTACACGGTGCATCCCTGCTCGAAATGCTTGTCCGCCAGATACAGATGGGTGTCAAACTGAAGTATCTCACCCCCGGGGAAACAAAGCGTTCCGGTGGTTCTTTCATCCACACCGCTGGGGCCGATTTCCTGGGTGGCGAAAACCGAAACCGGTTCGGCGCCAACCAAATGGCGGGCGGTGTTGATGCAGTAGCAGCCTAAATCCATCAAGGCCCCGCCGCAGAGATTCGGGCTCATCCGGATATCATCAGCGGGATAAGGAGAACGGGACATGGCGGCCGTAATCCGTAGGATTCTACCGATTCTTCCTTTATTGATCAGCGCTTGAGCTTTTTGGTATTGGGGATGAAACCTTTGGGCAAAGGCTTCCATCAAAAGAACACCATTCTCCCGGCAGGCTTCGCTCATCTCTTGAGCATGGGCTGCGCAACAGGCGATCGGTTTCTCACACAGCACATGCTTGCCCTTCTTGGCGGCTTTTATGGTCCACTCCTTGTGCAGGCTGTTGGGCAGGGGCAAATAAACCGCCTGGATTTCCGGGTCGTCCAGAAGCGCTTCATAGCTTCCATAGGCCCGGGGAATGTCGAATTTGCCGGCATACGCTTTGGCCTTCTCCAGTTCTCTGCTGGCGATGGCCCGGACTTCTCCATTGGCGGTGCCTTTGATACCTGGGATCATGGCAGTTGCGGCTATTCGGGCACAACCGATAATTCCCCACTGCACGGTTTGGTCGTTCATCTACTTCTCCAAGGGGACGCTTTCTTTTACTTCGGTGCCGGCGATTTCCTCCAGTATCTTTATTATAGTCCAGTTGTCCTCCTGGGGCCTGAGGGATAGGCCAGCCTGGAACAACTGATAGGCGGCGCTGGTAGTGAACATGGGTACACCACTGTCCCTGGCCATGCTCAGGGTAATCCCAAGATCTTTGTACATGGTCTGGATACACGCACCCGCCCCCTCGAAGCGGCGGTTCATGATGTGCTTGGCCGTATCCCGGAAAAGATCGTTGCCCACCATGCTGGTGCTGATCACATTGTACAGAATCTCCGGTTTCACACCGGCTTTGGTTCCCAGCACCAGGGCTTCGAAGATGCCACCGTAACAGGAGCCGGTAAGGGCTGACAGGGCGCCCTTGACGGTCTGGCCCATTCCGATTTCCTCGCCGACATGATAGATATTTTTTCCCACCGCCTGGAGCACATCATGGCAGCGCCGGAAGACCTCTTTTTTGGCCGCAGCCATCATGGTGAGAGTGCCGGCAGCTGCTCCCGGCTGCCCGCCGCTGACCGGACAGTCGATGACATCGATTCCTTTTTCCTCGAGAACGGCAGCAACTTCGATCATGATCGAGCGCAAAATCGTGGCGTTAATGATCACCGTCGCCCCAGGCTTGATTCCTTCCAGCAATCCCTGCTTCCCCAATACCACTTCCTTGACCTGGGCGCCATTGAGCACCATAATAAATACGACTTGCGACTGTTCCCCGACTTGTTGCGGTGAGGTGGCAACCCCGGCACCCAGAGCGACCATCTCCCTAAGGGCTTCGTCACGGATATCGTATACTGTGAGCATGAAGCCCTTCTTCAGCAGGTTTTTAGCCATACCCGTTCCCATGTTGCCCAAGCCGATGACGCCCACAGTTTGCATGCACTTCCTCCAAAATTGCTGTGGTTACATTTCGTGTCTGGCCAGAAGCCGGTCCATGACGACGCTGGCCGCACCCACACAAACAGCATCTTCACCAAGAGCTGAGATTGCCAAGTCCGGAATACCCAGCTTTCCGGCATAGGCGCCCTCCGCAATAGTCCTTTTCACTTCTTCAAAAAAAAGCTCAAATGTTGGTAACGAATCCTTGCTCAAGACCACCAATTCGGGGCTCAGAACATTCACCAGGTTAACCAAGCCCGTCCCTAAATACCTGCCGGCATCAACAATGATATCCTTGCAGCAGGTATCCCCTCGTCTGGCTGCCGCGATCACGTCTTGAACGGTAATATTCATCTGGTCAACGTCCGGCCGGTCTCGCAAAAGGGTTTTTACACCGGTTTTGATGATCCGAATCGCGTTGGCTTCGACAGCGGATTCACTGGCCAGGGTGCGCAAACAGCCCTTGTTGCCGCAATGACAGATGGCCCCGGCCGGCACGATACTCATATGGCCGAGTTCCCCGGCGGCCGCATGACTGCCCATGTACAACCGTTTGTTAATAACGATGCCTCCGCCAAGGCCCTCGTCGATGGTCACCCCCAGAATATTGTCTTTGCCCCTTCCGACGCCGAAGCGAGCCTCACCCAGGGTCATGGCGTTGGCGTTATTTTCTACATAGGTCGGGAGGGCAAGCCGCTTCTGAAATCCCTCAACCATATTAATTTGATTCCACGCCGGCAGACTGGTGGAGCGTACGACGATGCCTTTGGTGTGATCTGTCAGTCCCATGAAGCTCACACCGAGGCCGATGATCCGTTCACGATCCGTACCCGATTTGGATATCACCTGCTCCGCTGTCTCCGCAAGGGTGGCTAGAAGCTGATCGGGATCGGCCCGGCCGTTGAGTCCGATGTCCTGTTTGGCGATAACCCCTCCGTCCAGTCCTACCAGCATGGCTCTCGACGTGTATACGTTAATCTCTACGCCGATGGCATAAAACGCTTTTGGATTTAATCGAAGGGATACCCCGGGCCTGCCTACGGAAGAACGATCGCGATACGCGTTTGTATACTCCACAATTTGAAGTTTTTCCAACTTGTTAATTATATTGGATACCGTAGATCGGGAAATGCCCGTTAAAGCGGATATTCTGGCGCGCGACGCTACCTGTTCTAAATGAAGCACATTCAATATCGAGGCAAAGTTCTTCTGGCGTACGATCGAAAACAGCGTGGTCCTGGACATGTCGTTTGTCAGATCCTAATCTATTCGGTTATAGGTTCAGGGTTCAACCTATTTAGGTATTTAATCTTAAATTGGTCAAATAGCAAGTATTTTTTGTTATTTTCCTTGACAAGCGGAGCCTTGGATGCTTTATTTGTTCGAAATACAACAAACTAAGAAAGGAGGAACCGTGATGACGAAAAAAAGAATGTTTGTCTTTGCACCGGTCGTGTTAGTGGTCTGCGCCTTGCTGCAGCCGGCGACCACAGCGTTTTCAGAAGGAAAATACAAGGAGGCCCCGATGCTGACCAAGCTTGTAGAGCAGGGGAAGCTGCCACCGGTAGCGGAGCGTTTACCAGAAAACCCGCTGGTTGTCACCCCCGTTGAGCGCGTCGGCAAGTATGGCGGCACCTGGCGTTCGGGGATGAGAACGATCGCCGATTTGGGGCTTGTCAACCGAGAGGCGACCCATCACGACGGACTGGTTCGGTGGAAGGTGGATATGTCCGGCTGGAAACCGAACCTCGCCCACCAGATCGATATCAACAAGGATGCCACGGAGTATACCTTTCATCTGCGCAAGGGGGTAAAGTGGTCTGACGGTATGCCCTTTACGGCCGATGATGTCATGTTCTGGGCGGAGGACCTGGTCGGCAACAAGGAGTACGGACTGAAGTACGCTCCCAGTGACAGATTCAAAGCCGGCGGCGAGACATTTAAGGCCCAGAAAATAGATGATTATACGGTCAAGCTGACGTTTGCCAAGGGTTACGGGCTCTTCCTGTTGAATATGTGCACTGGCGAAGCCAACGGGGAACCGATCCGTTATCCGAAACATGTTCTCAAGAAGTATCACCCGCGCTATAACAAAACCAATCTCGATCAGCTCATCGCCGAAGCGGGCGTATCTTCCTGGCCGGAACTGATGGGGATCAAGGGAGGATATTTCAACTCCCACGGATCGACGGCCGATCCGCGCTACGATCCCGAGTTTCCGGTGATCCTGCCCTACAAAATCAAGGTCGGCCCCAAACAGACGACCACGGCGCTGCTGTACGAGCGCAATCCCTATTATTGGAAGGTCGACACCGAAGGCAATCAGCTGCCTTACATCGACTATCAGGAGTATACGCTTTACAACGACGCAGATGCCATTGCGTTGGCGGCGGCCAATGGGCAAATTGATTTTGAATGGCGCCATCTGTTTGCGCCGAAATACCGCCCGCTCATTGTAGAAAACCAGAAAAAAGGCGATTATCGCATCATCCCCACCAAATTCACATATGCCAACGATGTTGCCATCAAGTTGAACCTGAACCACAAAGACCCGGTCAAACGCGAGGTGTTTCAGAACAAGAAATTCCGCATCGGTCTTTCCCACGCGATCGATCGCATGGCAATCATCAACACCATCTACGCCGGAGTTGGAGAGCCGGCCAACATAAGTCCCTTGCCCGATTCCGGGCTCTACCGCGAATCGATGGCCAAGCAATACACCGAGTATAATGTGGAACTGGCCAACAAATTCCTCGACGAAGCGGGCTATTCGAAACGCGACTCCCGGGGCATCCGTCTGGGACCCGACGGCAAACCGATCCGGATCGCCTTTGAAGTTATCGGGATTTACGTGGATGTCGGAGAACTTGTTGCGAATAATTGGAAAGCGGTCGGAATCGACGTGCATTTCAGCGAAATCGAGCGATCGCATCACGCCACCCAGATATTTGCCAACGAGCATGACATCGTGCTATGGTCCGGTGACGGCGGCACCCGGGGTGATCTGTACCTCAATCCCCGTATTTACCTGCCCACCAGTCCTTTCGAGTCAGAGCATGCCACGCGATGGGCGTTGTGGAATCAGAACCCGGATGCTCCGGAGGCGATGGAGCCACCGGCGGACGTTAAGAAGCAGTTCGAGCTCTACGATCAGTTCAAAGCGGCCGCCAGCGAAAAGGAACAGGTCCGGCTGATGACAGAGATTCTCAAAATCTCGGAAGAACAGTTCCATGTAATGGGGATTTTGTTTCCGCCCCTGACCATAACGATTGCCAAGAACAACTTCCGCAACGTTCCGGAGACGCTGATCAACAGCTGGGCCTATCCCAGTGATTCTCCGGTGGGTGTCGAGCAGTTCTTTTTCGATCAATAGGAACCACTCGACCTATCTGAGTACACGAGAATCCAGGACCCTGGCGACAGGGTCCTGGATTTCATCTCTGTTAAGGTCGGATAGACCCCAACGTTGCAAACGTCGGATGAATTCACCAGGAGTGGTTTTCAAGATATCTTGCTAAGTTATTTTCAATAATATCAAAATATTATATATTATTTGTCCTGCTATTTATGCAACTAAGGGGTAGATTATGGGTGGGTACTTCATAAGACGAACCCTCTACGCGATACCGGCCATGCTGGTCATCTCATTTGTTTCCTTTCTCCTCATTCAGCTTCCGCCCGGTACGTTCGCCGACACCGTGGCGGCGGAAATGATGGAGGGTGCTTCAGTCAACGAGGATGCGATCAGAGCGATTGAAGAACGTTACGGCTTGAATCAGCCGCTCCTGGTGCAGTACTGGAAGTGGGTGTCCGGCATCATCCTGCGCGGTGATTTTGGGCAGTCTTTTATCTGGAACCGGCCAGTGGGGTCGCTGATATGGGAGCGTCTTGGCTATACGCTGATTTTGACGGGCAGTGCTTTTTTTTTCGTCTGTTTTGTGTCGATCCCAATCGGAATCTACTCTGCCGTCCGGCAGCACTCCGTGGGCGATTACGTGGCCACCTGTGTGGGCTTTTTGGGTCTGGCAGTCCCCGGTTTCCTCTTGGCACTGATCCTGATGTACGTCGGATTTCGGTATTTCGGACTGAGCATCGGAGGCTTCTTCTCTCCTGAGTATGCAAGGGCTCCTTGGGACTGGGATAAATACCGTGACCTGTTGTCTCATCTATGGATGCCGATGATTGTGGTGGGTTTAGGGGGCACGACGTCGCTGATTCGGATTATCCGGGCGAATTTGCTGGATGAACTGCTCAAACCATACGTGGTTACCGCTAGAGCCAAGGGACTATCCGAACTCGGACTCCTTCTCAAATACCCGGTGCGGCTATCTCTGATCCCATTTGTGGCGACCCTGGGTTGGATGCTTCCCGATCTCGTTTCGGGCGCAACGATCGTATCGGTGGTTATGAGTCTTCCGACAACCGGCCCCTTGCTCTTGCGCGCGCTGCTGGGACAGGACATGTACCTTGCGGCAAGCTTCATTATGCTGCTGAGCGTGCTGACGGTGATCGGGACCCTGATTTCCGACGTGCTCCTGGCAATGGTAGACCCGAGGATTCGTTTTCACTAATGGAAAAACAAAAGACAGGTTCGCCACAGCCCAACCTCTTGGATGCTACGGTGGACGAGGTGCCGCAAGAAGCCGATATCAGCGTCCAACTCGCCAGTCAGTGGAAACTGATGTGGTGGCGATTTCGCAAGCACAAGTTGGCCCTGGTGAGCAGTATCGTGATCATTCTCGTTTACCTTGTGGCGGCCCTCGTCGAATTTCTGGCCCCGTTTCCCCCCGACCGCATGATCTCGCAGCT
>JARFPZ010000172.1 GCA_029288035.1 Desulfosarcina sp. | reverse complement strand
ATAAAGGGTATCAACCGGTCGGATGGCGATAATGGGTTGAACTGGTTCGCTTCGCTCACAATAGGAATGATGGAATACTGGAATATTGGATCGGTGGGAATAGAGGATCAAATGTTTTTGGCGGATTTGACAGCGTCCTTGCCGGCGTCTTTGGCACCAAACAAGGCGTGATCTGCAGTCGCCAGCAGATTTGTCATGTCATCCGCATGATACGGGAAAGTGGCGACCCCGAAGCTGGATCGAATGCTGACCGCAAGGCCCTGGTCGCGCAGAAAAACACGATCCCTTATCCGAGCCTGGATCTTCTTTGCCTGCTCCACGGCTTGGTCATGATCAAAGTCGGGCAGGACAACCACGAACTCATCGCCGGCGTAGGCAACGGCGTAGGCCGGTTTTTCGAGGGTCTCTCGTATGGTTGTGGCCACCTCCTTAATGGTGCGGCTGCCGTTGAGATGGCCGTAGGTGTCCACCACGGATTTGAAACGGTCGAGATCCATGAAAATGACGGACACCACCGATCCGTTGGTCTTGGCGTGTTCGATCAACTCGGTCAGGGACTGATACAGATAGCGGCGGTTGTAGAGGCCGGTCAGATTGTCGCGCAGGGACTGCTCGCGAAAGCGTTGCTCGCTGGCACGCAGCGCCTCTTCGGCTTGTTTGCGTTTGGTGATGTCGACTATGGCGATGAGTGATGCGGCTGAAGTTATCTTCATGGCCACCGGAGCATATTCAAACAGCAGACGATATTTTTTTTCGCTGGCCTTAATTGTTTCCTCAGCAACCCTGAGTTCGGTGACGTCTTCGACAAAGGCGATAATTCCGGAAATTCTGCCGTCCGGTTCGAATACAGGGCTGATATGATAGCGCAGATGTTCACACCCGTCCGTGATTCGCGGACAGGAATGATCGCTGACGATGCGCGTCTTTTTATCCAGGCAACGCAGAAACGAATCGGAGACCCCGGATTCTACCAGGGGAGGATGTTGCAGTACGTTCAGCTCTGTGACATCCCGATCGGGCGGCCAGGCCAGCATGTTCAGCATTATCCGATTGGCGCCGAACACAAGACCTTCGGTCTCCACGACAATAATGCCGAATGGGGCACTATCACCCAGAAGCCGATTCCGTTCAACGGATGTTCGAAGTGCATCTTCGGCCCGGCGGCAGCGTTCTTCCAGTTCCTGGATTCTACGGAGAAATTCATCGCGTTCGCTTGGCTGCAGGTCTGATATAGGATTGTCCTGGCTCAATGTTGTGACCTTTCTAGGCAGTTAAAAGGTTGTTTTTTTAACGCGGATAGACTGAAAACGGTGGAATGTGTACCGACTTCGGCGGAAGCTCAACAGATTGAGGCGTCAATTAAACTAAGCCAATTTTTATTCAGATAGCGAACGAGGGCTTTGTTGTCAACATTTAAGATTAGAGCTCAGTGACCCTCTTCTTATCCATCCCTCACGCTCAGGCTGAGGCGAAGTCGGGCGGCCGCGCAAGGGGCGGCGGACCTACATTCATCTGCTGCCGTCCAAACGGCATTATTGTAAAGCCTCATGCCGGTTCGAGCAGAGATTTTATTAATTCCATTTTATCTTTGACTCCGGCATAGCCTTCTTCAATGGTGTGTTCAACCTGGTCGAAGTCCATCATTTTCAGCTGCCCGAGATGCGGTTGGATTAATATATCCGGTGGTTCGACAGCCAGGTTGATGCGGGTGATCCGCTCCTGCATGATATTAATTGATGTCATGACGGTCTCGATGATATCCGGCGTCGACGATTCTCTTCCGAGCATTTCACTGATTTTGCCTGCGAAGTTAATTCCGGCGGTTTCGTAATAATCCGACAGTTTTTGAAACAGCTCGCTTTTGTAGGCCTGCGGATCACCGGTTTTCTTTGCCGCTTGTCGGGCTTGCCGTGTCCGTTTTTTTCGTGAGACAATCCCGCTGTTAAGGTCAACAGCGATAACGACATCGGCCTCCAGGGCCCTGGCGACACCCACTGGTACAGGGTCCACCAGTCCGCCGTCCACTAGCCAAAGGTCCTTGACTTTCACAGGGGCAAAGAGTCCCGGAATGGACATGGTCGCCCTGAGGGCGTTAAGGATGCTGCCGGACTTCAGAACGACTTTTTTGCCGGTTGAGAGGTCGGTGGCCACCATCATGAGCGGGATTTTCAGATCAGAAAAATCTACCGCATTTGTGTGCATTGAAAAAAACTCTTTCAACCGTTTGGTGCCGTCCAGGACACCTGAACGCGGGAACACGACATCAAAATACGAAAAGACCTTTTTTCCGTCCATCCTGAGAACGAACTCCTTGAGGCTATTGAGGCTGCCACTGGCATAGATGGCACCGACATAGGAGCCGACGCTGCATCCGGCAATGTAATCGATGGGGATTTTTTCTTCTTCCAGTGCTTCAATGGCCCCTATATGGGCCCAGCCGCGCGAAGAGCCGCTGCCGAGCACCAGACCGACGGTCTTTCTCGATGGCATGAATATTCCTGTAATGCTTTAATATTAGTATGTTTCCAATGGCCGACTATACGCTGTTTTCATCAAACAATTCAATATAAGCATGAAAAATATCTGCATGTAGAGAGAGCGGATTGCGACATCCAGTTGAGCTTCTATTGCTGTTGTGCTATTCCATTGGCAACCGACAACAATGTTTTATGGGGGATGCTTTGATACATCTAAATTTTATTTGCAAATGCGCCGAGGACACCATCGACGGCCTGCAGGATGGCCTGTCCCATTTCTCGGGTTCCAGTCGAGCCGCAGTCATCTATGCGATTACTCCCGACGACCCAATGCGTATCTACGACCCCCAAAATTTGCTGCGGGGACATGAACCCATCTTTGAAGAACTTTATCTTGTTTCCGACGCCTGGCGCAAGAGCATCAGGTTCTGGGGCGAAACAAAGAAATTCCGACATATGGTGCCGGAAAAAAATTTAGAATTGACCGGTCTTATCTCCTGGGGCGGCCGATCCAGTTCCGTCTTTTACCAGATGTGGTTTACCGAGCATCATCCGGACATGTGTTCTGTCGG
>JARFPZ010000094.1 GCA_029288035.1 Desulfosarcina sp. | reverse complement strand
TTGTTTAGTATGACGTGGCCGCCTTTCGTGTTATTGGCCGAGGCTCCGATGATGGCAATGCCTTTCGGTTTGAAGAAAAATTCCATAAATTTTTGTCCCAAAAATTTATTTTACTTTAGAAAAATCCGGTTTGCGGTTTTCGAAAAAGGCGGTTAAGGCCTCCGCACATTCGGCGGAACCGAGCCGCTCGAAAAATAACGTCATCTCTTCCGCCATGGTGTTCGCAGTATCCTCGGCGATGGGTCTTTTCAACAGTGCTTTTGTCAATTGGACCGAAGCCGGCGGTTGATGCGCCAGCTTTTGGGCCTGGATATAGGCCTTGTCGATAACCTCGGAATCCGGATAGACGGCATTCACCAGTCCGATCTCACGCGCTTTGGCCGCTGAAAAGAGCTCGCCCAGCAGCAACAGCTCGGATGCGTGGAGGTGCCCGATCAGCCTGGGTAACAAAAAACTGGAGGCCGCCTCCGGGCAAAGTCCCAGGTTTACAAATGGCAATTGGAATTGTGCGCTCTCTCCGGCATATACCAGATCGAAGTGAAGCAACATGGTAGTACCGACACCGACAGCGACGCCTCCGACGGCTGCCACGATGGGTTTTTTAGCCCGGCGGATGGCATCCAGATAAGAATTTGCGTGCCTGAGCTCGCCTTCCGGCCGATAATCTTTAAAATCCTGCAAATCGTTGCCGGCGGTAAAGCAATCCGCCAAGCCCTGCAGAAAAACTACCCGAATATCGCCGTCTTCATCCGCTTGGATAATGGCATCCGCCATGGCGGCATACATGGCGATCGTAAGCGCATTTTTCTTCTGAGGCCGATTGATTTTAATACGAAGAATATGCTCCTGCCTCTCCGTCAGGATGTCGGTAAAAGCGTCTAGTTCTTTTGTCAATTCCATACCCCCTCATGGTTTTGTTTTTCACCGCGAAGACGCAAAGTTCGCAGAGAAAGTAAAAAAATGTCCTTCTGATTGACACTGGATACAATATTAATCAAAATCAGAAATATTTGACATTCCCTAATCGGAAATTACTCAAGTCGACCTGTACTGTCAATAAATTAACCCGGGACCCGAAATTTTATCCCTCCATGTTGCTGCAGGCAAGGTTAAATTGGAACACCTGGACCGCAAAACGGGTATCGGTTGGTATCGATACGATGAAAATAGAGAAAAATTAGGGCCAGCATAGCGAAAAGAAAGGTTTTTGTTGCGTTGACAACCTCATAACCGCAGGATTTTTAAAAGATGACGAATTGAACATTAACTTTAACCATAGTTTGCTGTATACCGTCATTTTTGATGTCTACTACTAGTTCTGTCCTGTAGAAAAATCCCCTTGACCTCTTGACTCAAATATGTTGCACGTGTATTATACGTGTAAAATCTTAGGAGGTGTGCGTGATGCAAAAAAAACTCACAGTGACCATAGACGAGGAGGTCTATGACGGTTTACGAGCCGTCATTGGTCCACGAAAAATCAGTCGTTTTATCGAAGAGTTAGTTCGCCCGCATGTTGTCAAGAAAAATATGTATGCTGCATATGAAGAGATGGCTGCTGACGAGGTCAGGGAATCCGAAGCCCTTGAGTGGGCCGAAGGCACATTTGGAGATATAAATAATGAAGAGAGGTGAAGTGTGGTGGATCAATTTTTATCCCTCCGTCGGTGGTGAAATCCGCAAGCAGCGACCGGCTGTCATTGTAAGCAATGATGCTGCCAATCAGTTCCTTAATAGAGTCCAGGTCGTGCCCCTGACGGGTAGTGTTAGTAAACTCTACCCAAGCGAATCATACGTAACATTTCGTGGGAAAAAAGCAAAGGCTATGGCCGATCAGCTTACTACGGTGAGCAAAAAGCGGCTAATCAATCAAGCAGGATCGATGTCCGCCAATGAGATGGAAGGTATAGGCCAGGCGATAACGGTTCAACTGGATCTTTAAGGCAGAACAACAGCTTCGAGTCAGTCGCCTCAAACCATGCGGTTTTGGAAAGAAGTAAATTATAGATCTTTCTTTCAATATCCGGCAGCTGTTCAGTTTAAGTCGGCGCTGCTCAAGCTTTTTGGTGAAGAGCCAAAACGCAGCCCGTTTCTGCTCGTACGATATGAAAATCTCGATCGTGCCCGCAAAGCCTTGAATCAGTGCTATCAGAAGAAAAGTAATATGAAGCCGAAATTCTTTTTAATGATCTGTTGTTTGGGGTGTGATCTTCGTGGTAGAACGATAAACATCCAAAAGATCAATTTCTTTTACAAGTAACCTTGATCCGGGTGGAGCTCGGTTAGGGTACCAGGTGAATTCCATGAAACTTGACCAATCGATCAAACGCCGAAAATTCATACGAAATCTGTTGCGATGGTCAGGATACCTTACTGTTGGCGGTGCTGCCCGATTGACTTTAATCGACTTGCCCGCGGCAAAGGCTGCGGCGACAAATAAAAGATTTATTGTTGAGGGTATCGGCAAAACTGATAATTTTACCGTAAAAGGCTTGATAAAAAAGGTGTTCGATGCCGCCGGAGGAATGAAGCGATTTGTATCAAAGGACGATGTGGTCGTCATCAAGCCAAATATTTCCTGGGCCAGACCGCCGCACCTGGCAGCCACTACAAATCCGGAAGTGTTGCGGGGGGTTGTCGAACTCTGTCAAGCGGCAGGCGCAAAAAAAGTCAGAATCGCTGACAACACCATTGAGGATGCAAAATTCTGCTTCACCGTGTCAAAAGCAGCAGCTGTTTCTCAAAAAACAGGTGCGGAGCTGATCTATCCAAGTTCATCGTTGATGCGTGAGATGAAGTTGCAGGGGCAATGCCTTGATGTCTGGCCGGTTTTCCTTCCGCTGGTGGAGGCTGACAAGGTAATCAATTTGCCGGTTGCAAAGGATCATATCCTGAGTAGCCTGACCCTTGGTATGAAGAATTGGTTTGGCGCTATTGGCGGAAGGCGGGGGTCGCTCCACAAGGATATACATTCGAACATTGTCGATCTGGCCCATTTTTTCAAACCCACCGTGACGCTAATAGATGCCACCCGAATCATAACAAGAAACGGTCCTTCAGGTGGAAGCACTTCTGATGTTGCCCAAAAGAATACCCTTATTTTAAGTGATGACCCGGTCGCTGCGGATGCCAAAGCGGCCTTGTTATTTGGCAAAAGACCCCAAGACATCGGGTACATCCGGCTGGCGAAAAAATGGGGACTTGGAACCGATGATTCCGCAAAGTTGCTCCAAAATTAGGTTGGTTTATAAATTTTTGTGCGGGTAGTGAAATTTTTCGGCAAATTTGAGGCCTCATGACCACTGAGAAAGAAAAGATGCTCTCCGGCCAGATGTATGACGCCACAGATCCCCAACTCAGAGCTGAACATCGGCGGGCGCGGGATCTTTGCAAAACGCTCAACGATTCCCATGATAACGAACAGGAATTGCGCGAGCGCATCATTCGAGAATTGTTTGGTAGAGCAGGTGATGCTATCTGGATCGAAACGCCCTTTTACTGTGACTACGGCGCCAATATCACGCTTGGAAATAGGGTTTTCTTCAATTATAACTGCGTCATCCTGGACCCGGCCTCAGTCATCATTGGCAATGACGTCCTATTCGGCCCGGCGGTGCAGGTGTACACAGCCACTCACCCCATTAGCGCTTCGGAGCGACGTAGTTGGCGCGAATCCGCCCAGCCTGTCGAGATTGGCTCTGATGTTTGGGTGGGCGGTGGGGCGATCATTTGCCCGGGTGTCCATATCGGATCGCGATCCGTGATTGGCGCCGGCAGTGTGGTCACAGACGATATACCTGAAGATGTGTTTGCGGCCGGTAACCCATGTAGATGCATCCGACAGCTCAATGATCCGGATGGTAGCAATCTTTAAATCAATATTTCAACCGAAGACCTGGTATTCATGTCGGGCCAGATGGGGATTGAAACCGGAGTAGACATTGAAAAATTCGCGGCCATCAGCCAGTCGCTGGAGGAATATTTCAGTAAACAATTCTCGGGTAAAATGCACCGGTTGATAGACCGCAAAGATATTCAGATCGTCCGTTAAATTACTAGCAGGACTGAATCAAAAAAGAAATAACAAGGAGACATTATGATTTCAGCTGAAGAAAGGTAGACCAAAAAGAAAGCAAACAT
>JARFPZ010000090.1 GCA_029288035.1 Desulfosarcina sp. | reverse complement strand
TCAAATCGATCGAACACGGCAATTTAATCCAAAAAAAAGAGACCATGCAAATGATGAAAGAAAATGGCGTATGGCTGAGTGCACAGCCGATCCTGGACGATGAGGATGGGCTGAAGTTCGAGAACCCAATCAGCACGGCTAAGTTCAAGAAAGTAACGGATGGAACAGCCAGGAATTATAAGATGGCGAAAGAGATGGGCGTAAAAATCGCCTTCGGTACCGATCTCTTGTTCGATCCCGCTTCAGCGGCAAAGCAGGGCAAGATGCTGGCCAAAATGAAGCGATGGTTCTCTCCGTATGAAGTGCTCAAGATGGCCACCTCCGACAACGCGGAATTGGTGAAAATGTGCGGGCCGCGCGACCCATACCCTGAAGGGCTGCTGGGCGTGATCAAGGAAGGCGCCTATGCCGACATGATACTGGTCGACGGCAATCCCTTGGAAAATCTCGACCTCGTTGCTGATGCCGATAAAAATTTTGTCATCATTATGAAGGACGGCGTGATCTATAAGAACACGCTCAAATAGATCAGGCTGCTGAATGGCAAGTAAACACCAGGCGGGCTCGGAACATGACGAGAACCGAGTCAAATAGAAATTTTAAATTCGAGCAGACCAGTATGAAATCAACCAGAACGATCATATCAAACGCACTAATTCTTACCCTGATTCTGGCCGGCTCAATGGTGTTCGCCCAGAATCCACCGGAAATTGAAAGAGCGCTCCAAGTGCAAGGCGCGCGTCTACAGCTTGATTTTTAGGATTGAGCAGATATTAATTAAGGAGAATCCGCGGAAGGCGGGTGAGATATTGCGTGAAGCTGCAGAAATGGGCAATTTGCCATCACAGGAAAGTTTATCATTTTTATATCTGAAAAACTGGGACAATGCAAAGTCAACCGATTCGACCAATGATGAAATGATTGATTTTATGGAAAATAATGCAGAATATTTCACACAATTGGCAGCGAAACAAAATAATTAAACCGCTCAATTCAATCTTGCAAAAACATTGTGATAAACCGTTACAGTTTTGTTGTTTCTGCAGGGCCTCGGTAAAGAAATCGTTGGCATCTCTGCTCCTCAACAGTTGTCGCACAATACCGACCAGGTCCGTGGCAGAGCGGACGCAGTTGCTTTGACTTGTCTATTTCAGACATGAAACCGCCTCTTTGGTATGGAAGACCGTTCTCCAGAGCGAGTCGGTTTACAGGGCTAAGTAGTAACAAACTTTACTTATTGCTGAAGGATGAGAGATATGAACAAAGTCTCGTTTATCTATCTTATGATATTGGCTGGTGGCATCATCGATCTTGGGTTCCTTGCGATGCCGGCGTTCGCCCAGGATGTCCCAACACTGCAAAAATTGCAGAGTATTATTAATGCGCAGCAGCAGCTTATCGAGGCGCAGCAGAAGCAGCTCGATGCACAAATGCAGTCGATCCAGAAACTTCAGAAAGAGGTGCAGTCGCTGGCCAAGGGTGCAGATAAGAAGGGAGACACCGGCATCGCCACGAAACCTCTTGCAGAATCATCGGTACCGTCTACCGCTGTCGCCAGCAAGCCCGCTGCAGAGCCGCCGAAAAAGCACGCTCGCCTATACCGAGATTACGATTGGGATCCTGCGGGCTCACCAAAGGCTATTATCGATCCTACTGAAACCATTCAGATTCCAGAGACAGCTACCAAGATCGGCATCCACGGATTCGCAACGCTTCAAATCTTTCATGATACCAACGACATTGACAACGTCGAGTGGGTAACCGGAAAGATCCCTGTAGAAGGATCAGATTCGGCTACTCACTATTCGGTCAGTATGTCTAGAATTGAGGTTTCCAGCGAGACGCCCAGCCAATGGGGACAATTGAATACCTTCATCGGAATGGACTTCTATGGGCAGGGTCAACCGAACAGCCCTGACTTTCGCTTGCGACAAGCTTATGGTGAGTTGGGTTTTAAGGATTTGGGTCTTTCCGTACTGGCAGGCCAGGACTTCGCGACGATGATTGACCTGAAAGCTTTTCCTGAAACGCTCGAATATCTTGGTCCCGCTGCTGCTTTTAACAGACGCCAGCCCCTGTTGCGCGTGACAAAGGCAATCGCGGATGACATGACAGCGCAGGTTGCCTTTGAAACGCCTGAAAATGTCTCTTACATCAATGCAGATAAACGAACCCGCTGGCCGGACTTGGTGCTCACTGGTACGTGGCAGCCCGGCGGTAAATACCTGGAACACATCAAGCTGGCTGGACTATTACGTGACCTGCGCGCCGAAGGTCCTGACGGATCAGAAGATTCCGCGCTTGGGATGGCGATACAAGGTACAGGCAAAGTGATGTTGCCCTTATTCGATGGGAGAGACAATTTTAAATTCTTGGTCAACTATGGAACAGGATACGGCGCCCAAGTCTCCAGTGGGTTTGACGATGCTGTGTTTGACACCGGCAGCGGCGAGCTGAAGACGATCGATCTTTTTGGTGTTGCTGGCGGTTTTCAGCACTGGTGGTCAGGGGCCTTTCGTTCGAATTTGGTCTTCGGATATTTAACTGCTGACAATCCTGGTGTAGCCGATGGGGATGTGATCGATAGCACCTCGTACGGTGCAGCCAATATTATCTGGACCCCCTTCAGCAACACTATGTTTGGCCTGGAATACCTTTGGGGCCGCCGTGAGAATGAGGACGGTAGGGATGGGACCAGTAGCCGGTTCCTTTTTAGCAACAGATTTTCATTCTGAACGAGGGGGCAACGATATAAATCACTCACCAATCCAAGACAGAAAGGAAAATAACCGTGACAAAAGTAAACGTAAATCAATTACCACAGCAAGGCGTAAAGAGCCTCGAACTTCAGTTTCCGGATGGTTGGGACGTGCATATTGCCAACATGAACGGCCATGACCGTCGGCCCCTGACAATAGATGCCGTCCGTGCATCTCTCCAAAAACCTTTGGGTACGAAAACAATACAAGAGCTTGCCAAAGGCAAGAACGAAGTCGCCATCATCTTTGACGATTACGCCCGTGGCAGCAAGTGGGGCGACATTGCCACCCTCGTTTTGGAAGATCTGGCGGCGGCAGGTATCCCCGATGAGAACATCCGGTTCATTTGCGGGCTGGGAAACCATGGCACCGGGAACCGGACGGATATGGTCCGCAAGCTGAATGAAGATATCGTGAGCCGTTATATGGTTGTCAACCACAACGCCTTCGTCAATTGCAAGGAGGTGGGCACCACCAAGAACTGGGGGACGAAGATCGAGGCCAACGGGGAACTCATGGAGTGCGATCTGAAAATCGCATTGGGCGTTACCTGTCCTCACCCAATTGCCGGCTTTGGCGGTGGCACCAAAGCAATCTTGCCCGGTGTCGTCTCTTATCAAACTATTGTCGACAATCATGCGAACTCGTTCAAAGCCGCATTCGCGGCGATGAAAGAGTCGCAGGAGAAAGGCACTCCGCCAACTATCGGCATGGCCGTCTACGGTGATTCCCACCCTGTGGTCGACGATAGTGACGAGGCTGCGGAAATGGTGGGTCTGGATTTCGTTATCAATACGCTGGTGAACTCAAGAGGTGAACATGTCTCGGTATATGCCGGCCACTACCACGAAGTTCATATGGCCGCGATTAAGGAAGGGAAATCCCATTACCTTACACCCTACGTAAAGAACACGGACATCGTGATTGCCAATGCTTTCTATAAAGCCAATGAGAACCTTATTGCTCTTTTCGCTACCCCTAATTCCCTGAAACGTGAAGGCGGTGACCTCGTTCTAATCAACAATTGCCCAGAAGGTCAGGTGCCTCACTATTACGCTGGAGAATGGGGGAAATTTTCACGAGGAGTAGGAGCTACACCCTCTCAACTTGCACCGTTCGTGAATAACTGCATCCTTTACAACGAGTACAAATATCCCGGCAGTTTCTGGCCGATGGAACCGAAGGAAAAGCTTAGACAGATGGACAAGTGGGCTGATGTGATCACCCTGCTCAAGAAGTTGCACGGTGACCAGGCAAAGGTCGTGGTCTATCCGAACGCAACCATCCAATACATCGCCATAACGGAGAAATCGAGGCACGATGCCGTCTGTCCGGCGCACTAAAAAGACTGGGAAACAGACGATTGGTAGTGATTACCTCCCAGGCCTGTATGCTGGGCGAGCTGGAAGTCTTTTGTTAGAACTGGGTCTGCGAGTGCTGCGGGTTCGATATCATGGGGATGTTGCCCGCATTGTGCTGGGTCCGGAAGAGTTTGACAAGGTCGTCAATGGACTTCGGGAGGAAATCCTGACAAGGGTAAAAGGCGTCGGTTTCGATGAAATTCTGTCGCTTTTGGGGTCGGACCAAGGTAGATCGCTGACAATTAAGGCTTGAGTTTAAAAACAGGGCCGTTATTCGGCCTTAGAATGTCCTTTTTACCGCCGAAAAGACGCACTTAAAGAACAAGGCATGGTATGCAGCATAGGGACTGCTGCACGAGCGTCTATAAAAAGTCCAAAAAAAGGAGGCTTCAGCATGAGAATCAAATTGATCTTTTTTTTCCTGTCATTTTTCTTGATCCTGCCAGTGATGGCGGGCGCGGTGTCCGAAAGCGATTTTAAAGCGGATACGACCGAACAGATTGTCAATTTGTGCACGGCAACGGCGGAGGACCCCTTGTATCACCAGGCCGTCAATTTTTGCCACGGGTATCTGGTGGGGGCGTATGACTACTACGAAGAAGTCCATTCGGGACCGAAAGCGTTCAAACTTGTCTGCCTGCCGGATCCGCCGCCTTCGCGCAACGAGGCCATTGAGATGTTCATCGATTGGGCCAAAGCGCATCCGCAGTATATGAAGGACAATCCGGTGGAGACAGAGTTCAGGTTTCTGATGGAAAAATGGCCGTGTAAGCCATAAATATTGAATATTGAAGATTTGCGGTATTCTACCTATTTAATCTCGATATAGCCGCAAAAAGGCCCAAAAAGCACAAATACTTAGCTTATTTATTTTGGTACTAAATTTTATCGATTTAACATTTTACTGATACATATATTGTAACCTTTGAACCTTGAACTCTGAACCTGGAACCCCAGTTTACATAAAGGAGCAAGCCATGAAAAAACTTTCAATAATTTTAATCCTGATCGTCAGCCTGACGGCCGTCGGCTGTGCGGGCATGTCCGACACCCAGCAGCGCACTTTAAGCGGCGGGGCCATCGGCGCCGGTGCGGGGGCGATCGTCGGGGCGATTGCCGGGCACACGGCCTGGGGGGCTGCGATTGGCTCCGCCACAGGTGCAGCCGGCGGCTATCTTTACGATCATTACGAGAAATCCAAAGAAGCCGAATACCAGAAGGGCTACAAAGCCGGTCAAGAGAGTGCCCAAAAAAGTCAGTAGCGGACTTTTTATTTGAGGATCTGCTGCACTTCAAATGCGAAAAATGGGTGCCGCGGAAAAAAGGGAATAAATATTAGAGCCTTATATTACCATCAAACATTGATGAAAAAGGAGAAAAACAATGGCTTTACATGAAAAGAAGAAAATCAAAGACAACCTTTTAGACGATGTGTATGCATCTTCGGACCTCTCGGTGGTGATGCCCAAATACAAGATGCCGGAAAAAGAACACAGCCCACGCCACGCTTATCAGGTGGTGCATGACGAGCTGATGATGGACGGCAACGCGCGCCAGAACCTGGCTACCTTTTGCCAGACCTGGGTGGATCCGGAAATCCACAAGCTGATGGACGAATGCATTGACAAAAACATGATCGACAAAGACGAATACCCGCAATCGGCCGAGATCGAATCTTTGGCTTCGGTCGGTATAGCCTTTTAGTTACCATTACGCTAAAATTAATCGTTCCTCAACGAGTGAGGGATTAATAAAACTTGTTGCTCCAAGGAGGACTAAAATGGCAAAAAATCTAATCGAGATTGAGGCCGATGGTTTTTCATGCAAGAGAAAAGAAGATATATGCTTTTTAGATTTAAATCAAAATTCAATCGGAATATTAACTCGA
>JARFPZ010000037.1 GCA_029288035.1 Desulfosarcina sp. | reverse complement strand
CTTGTCCCTGAGAACCGGCGTTCCCCAGAAAGTGAAAAACATCACCACCTCCATACCCATGGCAACGGCTCCGGTGGCAATCACAAACGCAGCCAGAACTTTGTCCAGATCACCGCTGAACACAATCATAGACAGTTTGTTTTCAGCGGTCTTTTTGCTCAATGCCTCCACTTGAGATTTCAATTCATCAAATTGGACTTCTAAGTTTTGCATATCCATAACCCTCTCCTTTGTTTTTGATGTTAACTTATTTTTTCTCTTTATTTAAATAGCTTATAAATTCTTCAGCGTATTATAGTTGATATCATGAACTTTATAATCAAAAATTTTTCACTTGAGATGCCTAAATCAGCAAACATATAGGTTGCAAGAAAATGACGTTTTAAGGTGTTCCGCCGCCGGCTAGGCATTAAAAGTTCTCAATTCTGAAACCTGACAGCGATAATTTGCGACATTAGATTATCAGCGTGCTGGCGGCCTTTTCAAGGCCGGCTTTGCTGAGCACAGTCTCGCAGAAGGCACAGAACCAGATTGGCAACATCATGGTTCCATCATACCATCATTTCTTTTACAGCTTCCATTGATGCTTTCAGAATATCCAGATTGGTCAGCATGGCCTGACGCTGATCGGGTGCTATCTGGGATAAAACCTGACTATAGACATCTTCAATAAAGAGGTTGATTTCATTAATTTTTTTCTGACCTTCAGGTGTCAGGCTGAGCAGTTGAACCCTGGAATCTTCAGGATCTTTAATTCGCTGAATCAAGTCTTTCTTTATTAAACCATCAATGATCTTGGATACCCGGCTCTTGACCACATTCATTCTATGGGCGATGCTTTTGGCGGTAAGATAGCGCTCTTTTCCAAACAACCCCAGGCATCGAAGCTCGGCATCCGGCAGCTGGAAGCGCTCGGATTGATACTGCATGCGCTCCTGGCAGCACTGGAACAAACTCGCGATAAGCTCGTGAAATTTATTTAATTGATACTCGGATACGTTGCTGGTTTGATCATTGCCAATATAGTTCATGACATGAACTATATCAAAAAAAAAGGCCATGTCAAGCTTTTTTTTTGATATTGATAAACGAGTGGTGTGCCTCGAGACGATCATTGAGATCGCGGAAAAGCAGGCGTACCTGCCCAAAGCGTGAGACGTAATTTTATTCAATAATGGTCGTGTAATTACAAATTATCACCGGTGCGATAAAATTTAAAATACCAAATCTATCAAGCAGTCTTATCTTCAAGTTTATGTCATAGCGCGTTGATAAATTTACTACCAAAACTCCTTTGCTGCGCATCTGAAACTCTCTCTTTTTTACCGAAAGTACACTGTTAAATTCCGGTAAATGTGAAATAATCTTCATAAAATTATGAAATTTATCTCATAATTTTCATAGATAAACATTCATATTGAGGTGACAACTTACCGATATTATTCGATCACAAAATAGCTCTAAATCTCGCATGATTATTGCATGTAACTTATTGAAATCGAATGATTAAATCATAGAAAACTAATAGACAATGCGAGACCAATGAGGGCGTGGGGTAGAACGCGACCGTCTTTAGTCATAAGCTGGGTTGCCGATAAATGGTAGTTTGGTTTTTTTACGTTTATTGAAAGCAGGTTTATTATGAAGTTTAAGATTTTATTGATTCTCGTCCTTGCAATGTTTAAGTGCCGTGCTTCGCATGGGCTGATGACGATGATGATGATTCTAACCAATGCAATGACCCGCTTGCAATGAGTGTGGTTTCTTATCCGTTGCTTATAGATCGCAAACATCAATGAGATAGGAGCAGGCGATGGTTAAAACAATCTCTTTTCTGTTTTTGGCGCTTATTCTCTTTACCGGTAATGGGAAAGCAGCTTTCATGACAAATGTCGACGATGGCAGTTTCGAATTTCGTCTCGACATAAGACATATGGGGAGTTATGTCACTTATGCTAAGCTCGACCTGTTTTTTCAGGACTTCGCGAGACTCAACGAGGCGATAGTTTTTGATGACATAACGATTACCAGTGTTGGACAAATGTTTGTCCTAACAGAATCGGATGGAAATTTTTCCGCGTCGACAGCATTTCTGACAAACGGACTGCCGGACTGGATTATTGTATCGTTAACGACCCCAACACGAGATAGTTATATTGAAGGCACTGAGCCGGACGCGCTTTTTGGCGATCCTTCTGGTGATAGCGGAATTGATTTTGCTGGATGGTCCATAAAATCAATAAAGCTTTTAGTTACTGATCTGGTTTTCATTTATGGCTTTGACCCTTCTCAAGGCGCATATACAAATATAGCTGTCCAGGGAATAGTGACCATTGAGTGTGGTGGCTCTCCTTTTGACGATGTTCCTCTGGGCTACTGGGCCGAAGAGTTCATTAACAAAATTTATGAAGCCGGAATTACCTCAGGTTGCTCCCAGAATCCGCCGATGTATTGTCCGAAAGACGCTGTGACCCGAGCCCAGATGGCGGTTTTTCTCGAAAGAGGCATAAATGGCAGCGACCATGACCCACCCGGTGCAACCGGTATATTTGACGATTGCCCTGTTAGTCATTGGGCCGCTGACTGGGTCGAGCAGTTTTACAATGATGGCATCACCAGCGGATGCAGTGCGAATCCACTGATGTATTGCCCGGATAATCTTGTGACCCGAGCTCAGATGGCCGTTTTTCTTTTAAGGAGTATGTATGGAAACGGTTATACACCTCACTCTGCTGAGGGTATCTTTGATGACGTACCGGTTACGCACTGGGCTGCAGATTGGATTGAGCAGTTCTACGATGAGGGTATCACCGGCGGATGCAGTACGAATCCACCGATGTACTGCCCCGATGAGATTGTGAATCGTGCCCAGATGGCGGTTTTCATTGTCCGAGCACTTGATCTGTAGTTAGCTGTTATCCCCAAATAGGCAGGATCAGAAATGGTCCTGTCTCATTAATATTATAGGTGCTGTTATCTGCTATTTTAACTTTTTAAGTGCCCGAATTTTTATGATTTCCATAAAAATCTGTAAAAATTTCAGTAAATTTTCGATTTTATGAAAGATATCTCCGGTCCCAATCCCGCGTGCCTGAATCTGCGGTCCCGAGAAACAATAGGGGTTCAATATTCGCGCTAAATTTTGTATAGTGCGTTTTTTGCAGATTATCTTGGTTTAGATCCAATTCAGAACTAGCTAAAATGTAGGTAAGTGTCAGTGTTAACTGGGCACACAAGTTATATGACCGGATCGTGATGATGGGGCAGTCAACAAATCGAAATTCGAAAATCTTGATGGGGTTTCTCGTCGTTTTTATGTGCGCATCCTTTGCCGAGGCCAAGCCATGGGAATTTTTAGCCAAGGAAGACGGCGTTACCATATGGACACGGGAAGTGCCGGGTTCTGATATTAACGCTGTAAAAGGCGAAACCATTATCGATGCCCCCATTGAAAAGCTCGTGTGGGTTGTCACCACATGTTACCGGCGCACGGAGTGGGTCAAATATCTCAGCAAATGCGACATCATCGAAATGAATAAATCCAATCGCTTCGTGGCTTACCAGGCTTTTGATATGCCTTGGCCT
>JARFPZ010000657.1 GCA_029288035.1 Desulfosarcina sp. | reverse complement strand
TCGTTGAAAAAACGGACCGGTGGGATCGGACTTTAAATTATGGTCTATGGTCGAAATGAGGTGGGTGACATCAGTTCCGAGGATGTGGAGTTTGTCAGCGTCACTGCTTGCAGGGATATAGCTCCTAGTGAGCAAATTTATGCGGCCGTCTTCCAGGCGCTCGACCGCCCCAACGCGGATCAGTTCATCGAGGGTTGCCCGCACCGGCACATCGCCGCTGAACCGCTTTACCAGTTCACTGAAGGACACCCTCGGACCTGTCATGGGCAACGGCGCCGGTCGGCCCTTGGCATCCAGAAAATTTCTATCCCGCCGCCAGGCAGCGATGACCCGTGCGGCCCGGTTGTATCTCTCGGTGCTGGCGCTGTCGTCGGGCTTCGGGAGTTTTCGAACCCGCATAACCTCCTTGCGCGATAGCCCCGTGATCACCGAAACTCGGGAGGTCGTCTGCTTGCGCCCCTCGATGCCGAATTCTTGGCTGGCCACATCGACATAGACCCACTTGGCATAATCTGCAAACGTGCTGTAGGACACGCCATTTCTGAGGAGTATCCGCACCAAAGGTCTTAATAACCTGAGAATCGCTGCAAAGAGGGGTTTTAGGTGTTTATCGTTCATTATCTTCCGACACATTCATATAGGTGAGATTAATAGAATGATCTTTTTTTGGGAATATATTCCCAAATTATATTCTTGTCAAGAAAAAAATGAATCGAGGGGTAACATTTTTATTGCGGATCTTTGGCAATCAGCGACCACCAGCAAGCTGGGGGTATAAGGATGGCCCCTTTAAAGGGCCGAAGCCACCCCTGATGGTGCCCGCTGATTTTTAAAAATTGTAAAAATCAAGCCACAAGACTCAAAAAATAAAATTATCTTCCAGTCTCTTCGGCTAAGGTCTTTAGGTGACTTTTTTGGACAACAGGGTGTTAGAAATTGAAGCTTTCAGTGCACAAGTTTCAGGATTTTAGTGATTCGCCTTCCTGAAACCGGGCTCCTATAATTTAGTCTTGCCCCGACTCCTGATCTTCTTCAATAAAGCTCACCGTCTCCGTCAGGGAAACATCCTGCACGTTTTTGAGCTTGCGCACAATGGCCCGGCTGCGGATCTCGGCTTGATCGATGGTGTGCCCAGCCTCCTTCAGCTTCTTTTTGGTTTTGGCCAGCACCTGGCCGAATTTTCCAAATTCAGTTTTCACGGCACCCAGCAACTGCCACACTTCGCTTGAGCGTTTTTCGATGGCAAGGGTGCGAAATCCCATCTGCAGGCTGTTCAGTAAGGCCGCCAGGGTGGTCGGCCCGGTAACGACGATCCGGTGCTCGCGCTGAAGGGTATCGCATAAACCCGGTCGCCGCAGCACCTCGGCATACAATCCTTCCACCGGCAGAAACATGATTCCAAAATCGGTGGTGTCGGGCGGCTCGAGATACTTTTCTTTGATAAGTTTGGCTTCGGCTTTGATACGCATTTCGAGATTTTTGATATGTTTTTCCGCCAGCTCTTTATCCGCGGCATCCCGGGCGTCCATGAGGCGCTGATAATCTTCCTGGGGAAATTTGGCGTCGATGGGCAGCCAGACGACCTTTTCCTTGTCCGCATCCGGGCCGGGTAATTTGATGGCAAACTCCACCCGTTCGTTGCTGTTCTTTCGGGTGGCGACATTCTCATCATATTGCTCCGGGGTTAAAATTTGCTCCAGTATATGGCTGAGCCGGATTTCACCCCAGGTTCCACGCGTTTTTACATTGGTCAGTACCTTTTTTAAATCACCCACGCCGGAAGCCAGGGTGCGCATTTCTCCCAATCCCTTGTAGACTTGTTCCAGGCGCTCGCTGACCTGCTTAAACGATTCTCCCAATCGTTGATCCAGCGTGCTCTGCAGTTTTTCGTCGACGGTGGCACGCATTTGCTCAAGCTTTCTCGTGTTGTCGTCCTGCAGGGACCGCAGCTGGGTTTCCAGGGTTTTGCGCATAGTCTCCAATTTTTCTTCATTGAGTCTTGCCAGCGCCACCAGCTGTTTCGAAAAGGAGTCCAGTTGATCTTTTTGCACCCGGATATTGTCGGCCAGTCGCTGCTGCAAAGAATCACTTGACATCTTCAAGGTTGTGCCAAGTTCCTGTCGCGCCTGCCGGGCGCTTTGAGCTGTTTCCTGCCGATTGGCGGTGATCTCATCCTTAAGGACGCCTTCCAGCCGTTGTTGCGTATTCATCAAAGCAATCACATCTTTCTGCAGATCGGCTATGGCATTTTCGGGTTTGCGACGAATGAGGACAATCAGCAGAACAAGTGCGGTCAGCACTGTCAGGATAAAAAACCCCAGGATTAGCTCTGAGGCATGATTGGCAATAAATGCACTTATACTATCCATTGTAATAGCCATGGTATTTAGTTCGAGGTTGTCATACTTATAATCTATTAAAAATATATCAATTTCATATAGTTAAACAAAGTATAGAGAAAAGTCGAATGAGCGTCAAGCCAGATCGAACAATTGGCCAAGAACTACTTAGACAAAATTCTCTCGACGCTTAAGGAAGATTAATTTTACATTACACTCTGAATAAGCTATACCAAGCTAATATAAATCATTAAAAATGATCACATCGGAATGCCGACCATGGAAAAGCTGTTTTCACCTTTCACCGTTAAAAATATTCGCTTAAAAAACCGTATTGTTATGCCGCCGCTGGCATCTTTTCTGATTGGCAATGACGGCAGCATCACAGGTGCGACCATCGAACATTATCGACGACGGGCCGCCGGTGGACCCGCGATGATCATGATGGAAGCCTGTGCCGTCTCACCGGAAGGAATCGTATCGCCCCATCAGCCGGTAATTTATGATGACTGTTATATTGAGGGGCTTTCAAAAATTGCCGCCGCCATTAAAGCAGAAGGGGCTGTCCCCGCCCTGCAAATTCATCACGGCGGCCGCCAGACTTCTGCCAAAGTTATCCATCGTAAACCCCTGGCACCCTCCCCCCTGCCCTGCCCCTTCATTCAAGGGGATGTTGAACCATTGACCGTCGACGGCATCCGACATCTTGTTAAAAAGTTTGGCGATGCCGCCGCTCGGGCCCATATGGCCGGATTCGAACTAATCGAGATCCACGGCGCCCATGGATATCTCGTCAATCAATTTCTTTCGAGATTTTCCAACATCCGTGAAGATGAATACGGTGGGGATATCGTAGGGAGAACCCGCTTCGCCAGAGAGATTACAGGAGAAATCCGAAAAGGTATCGGCGATGAAATACCCATATCCTTTAAGATCAGCGCCGAGGAATATGTTGACGGCGGACTCACAACCAATGAAAGCATCGAAATCCTGAAAATACTGATTAATGCAGGCATTGACCTGGTTCAGGTATCGGCCGGCAATGATGTAACGCCGGAGTGGATTTGCCAGCCAATGTTTATGGAAAAAGCTTGTCTGGTTGCGTCTGCCCACCAAATCAAAAAAGCCTTGGACATTCCGGTGATGGCCGTCGGAAGAATTAATGATCCGCAAATTGCGGATGACATCATCAGGCAGGAAAAGGCAGACCTGGTCTGCATCGGCAGGGGACTACTGGCCGACCCGGAAATGCCCTTAAAAGCCATGAGCGGTCGATTTGATGAAATCCGAACCTGCATCGCATGCAACACCTGTATGCAGTCGATCTTTAGAAAAGGCCGAATCGAATGCCTGGTAAATCCGATGTTGGGCCGGGAAGAGGAAATGGCCATTATCCCAACCAAACATCCCAAAAAAGTGATGGTGGTCGGTGGCGGCCCCGGTGGATTGAATGTGGCCTGGGTGGCTGCCAAACGGGGACATACCGTGCATGTGTATGAAAAAAGGAGTGTCTTTGGCGGTCAATTGGTACCGGGCAGTACGCCCGGTCACAAAGCAGAGTTGCGCTCTTTGATTCGTTTCCAGACCAGACAGGCCGAGCTTAACAAGGTCAAATGCCACCTGAATCACGAAGTCACGGCCAAAGATGTTCAAGCCCTCGATCCGGATGTGGTGGTATTAGCGACCGGCTCTTTGCCCGCGATTCCACCGGTACAGGGTATTGAGAAGCAAATTGTGCTGACTTACGAGGACGTGCTGAATGGTGGCAAAATCCCTCTAAGAAGGGTGATTGTGGTTGGCGGGGGAGCCACCGGTCTTGAACTGGCGTTATATATGGCTGAACAAGGTTGTTCGATAACGGTAATTGAAATGCTGCCGAAAATTGGCAGCGGCATGGAGGCCGTGACCAAAAAAGTGATTCTCGAACAACTTAAAAAATATAATGCCGCCCTGCTGACCGACACTCGACTGTCAAAAATAGAAGACAGCGGTGTCGTCGTTGTCAATCAGGACAACCGGGAAAAATTTATAGAAGCCGAAAAAGTTGTGATCGCCATCGGTACGAAGCCAGACACAAGGCTCTACGATAAAATAAAACCACTGGGCTATAAAATCTACCAAATCGGCGATTGCCTGGAACCGAGAAGCGCCAAAGACGCTATTTTCGATAGTGCGGTGCTGGCCAGAAAGATTTGAATGAATATTGAAGATTGATGATTGAATATTTAAGGTATTCTGTCAATTTATGATTATCAATTGACGCAGGGATTCGCCGCAGGCGGACCAAAATTCGTTATTTGTCATTCGTCAATCTTCATTCTCCCGGTATTGCCGATACAGCCCCCTAAATTGGTGGTAGGTCAGGCCCAACAGCCGGGCGGCCTTTTTCTGGTTGAACCTCGCTTTTTCAAGCGCATTTTCAAGCATTTGAACTTTTAATCCCCATACCGCTTCTTTCAACGGCCGGGTCAACAGATCACTGACATCCGATGAGACCGCATCAGAAGCTGAATCCTTTGGTTCCAATTCAGACGGTTTTTTTTCATATGGCGAAAAAAAAGGATCAAAAACAATTTCAGTGATTCGTGGTGAATTCGAGCGATATACTGCCCGTTCCACCACGTTTTTCAACTCGCGCACATTGCCGGGCCACTGATACTCTTCAAGAGCTCTGACAGCTTCAGGACTAAATCGCGGAATTTCCGTCCAACCCAGCTCTACAGCCATACGTCCGGCAAAATGATTGACCAGCAGCAGGATATCTTCTTCACGCTCCCGCATCGGCGGCACCATCAAAACTTCAAACGAAAGCCGGTCCAACAAATCCTGTTTGAACAGGTTTCTGGCCACCAGTGCCTTCACATCCGCATTGGTGGCGGCAATAATACGCACATCTACCTCAATACTTTCGGAGCTGCCCACCCGTTCAAAGGTGCTGTATTCCACCACTCGTAAAATCTTTTCCTGCACCTCCATGGGAATATTGCCGATTTCATCCAGAAAAAGGGAACCACCATCCGCCGCTTCAAACCGGCCAATGCGCCGTTGAGCCGCACCGGTAAATGCGCCTTTTTCATAACCGAATAATTCCGATTCGATCAGCGATTGCGAAAGCGCCGAGCAGTTAAGGGTTAGAAAAGGTCCCTGCCACCTTTTTGAGAGGTAATGGAGGCGATTGGCCGCCAATTCTTTTCCTGATCCGCGTTCTCCTAAAAGCAGCGTCGGTCGGTTAACCGGCGCCACCCGTGACAGGCGCTCCTGAAACTCCAAAAATATTTCGGACTGCCCTAAAGCTTCATCGGCTCTTGAAGGCGTTCCTCTGCCATAATGCCTTTGTGAATAGGCGTTTATTGAATTAGAACCCAAGATTTTACTCCGCAATATAATCGTTAACACCAATAAATGGTTGTTTATGCCAATAATTGGTTTATGCTACCGCACTTGCGGTGTCGTGTCAACATTAAAAAATCATATATTTTCAGATAGTTGTCCGAATCATATCGCTGGCATGATTCATGCTCTGGATAGCTGTTGTTACGTCAATAAAACGAGTGGAGGTAAAGCAATGGGTATTTTTACACGATTTCGCGATATCGTCAGTTCCAACATCAATGCGATGCTCGACAAGGCAGAAGATCCGGAAAAACTGATCCGGCTGATGATCAGGGAAATGGAAGACACATTGGTAGAAATAAAAACGGCTTGTGCCGGTGTGATGGCCGGTGGTAAAAAAATCAAACGTCAGTTGGAAGGCCTTGGCGCCAGGGTCAAATACTGGGAGGAAAAAGCTGGTTTGGCGGTTAGCAAAGGCCGTGATGATTTGGCGCGAGAGGCCCTGGTCGAAAAGCGCAAGTTCAGTCGCAGAATAGAAACCCTTGAAAGCGATTTAGCTGAGCACGACCTTCTCATTGAACAGTACCAGGATGACATTCGGCAATTAGAGGAAAAATTGAGATCTGCACGTGATAAACAACGGATGCTGGTTCAGCGCCACCTTCATGCCCGTAAAAAAAGGCAGGTTCAAGAAGATATCCGACGTATTGACAGTTCCGAGACCGTGATGAAATTCGATGAGCTTGAAAACCGCATCGAACATATGGAAGCCGAAGCCGATCTGGTCAATTATGGGAAAGCGACCCTTGAAGAGGAGCTGGAACGACTTTCCATTGACGAAGAAATTGAAAATGAACTGCTGGCGTTAAAAACGCCTTCGGCTGCAAAAAAGGATGAATCGACCCAGGATAAATGAAGATTGAAGATTGAAGATTGAAGATTTGTGGTATAAAATCTTTTAAAATTTTTATCCGCGAGATAGATGCGAAGGAATTGAAAAAAAATAGTCCTGAATTTTAACTATCCATATCATGGCTTTGAAATTGTATCCCTAAGCAAATTCTGAAAAATTGAACGATAAGATTCCTTAAATATTCAATTTTCAATATTAATTTACTTTTGACCAGGGTAGGCTGAATCATGAATCATGTGTTGATCGTGGCGATAGTTTTTGGAAGTGTTGTCCTTATACCCGCGATTATTGGGGGAACGATCCTGTTGTCCATTAAACTCTTGAAAGGCAAAACGTCCCGCAAAGATCAGGCTGATGACTCCAAAGTTGTCCAGGAGATTTACCAGGGCCTTTCCCAGATGGAAGAAAGGGTGGAGGCCCTGGAAACCATCTTGCTGGATCGAGAAAAAAGAGGCTTTTAACAATGAAAAATCATGACAAATTATCTCGAAGCGGAATTTACCGTTCACGCAATGGTTTTATTTTTGGGGTGTGCCGGGGACTAGCCGAGCATTTTGACTTTTCGATTCTCTGGGCCAGGGTCATTGCCATCGTCTTCCTTTTTGTAACCGGTTTCTGGCCTGCTATCGGCATCTATCTAGTCATAGCGTTGTTGATGAAGCCCGCACCGGTAATCCCAATTAAAACAGAGGCCGAACAAGAATTTTACAACAGCTATTCCAACTCCAGACACCTGGCGACCCAACGAATAAAGAAGCGCTATGAAAACCTGGAACGCCGAATTCGGCGCATGGAGCATATTGTCACCGCCCGCGAGTTTGATTGGGAGGACAGGCTTTCGGAATGACAAATGACGAATGACGAATTGCGGAATTCGCTCTCCGAGGCGTAGGCGCTATAATCCCTACGAGCCGGAGGCTTCGCTCAATCGTTTTTATGGCAACAATTCCAATGCAAAAAGACAGAATTCATTCATTATTCATTCATCAATCGTCATTAGTCCTTCCAGAAGTTCCGACGATGCAGCCACTTTCAACAAGGGATAAAGTGGATTGCGTCGATAGCAATTTAGGGTCTGCTCATGAACTTCCCGGGAAGACGCCGCAGAGCAATCTTCGAGTAACACTGCTTTAAAATCATGGCAAATAGCGTCCATGACCGTCGTTAGGACGCAAAATTGGGTGGAAATCCCGCCGACCGCACAAAGCGTAACCCCTTTTTCCCGCAGCCATTTTTCAAGACCGGTTTGGAAAAAAGCGGAAAATTTGGGCTTGGGGAGCCATAAATCATCATCCGTTTTATCCAGTTCATCAACGACCTCGGCGCCTTCAGTACCAGCGAGTGAATGGGGATTCATCCGACCTCTGAATATAAAGTCCTCCTGCTTAAATGCATCGGTTGCAAACACAACCGGCCATTGGTGTTTCCGGCATACCCGGATCAAACGATTCAAGGGTCCAATAATATTTACGGCAAACGGTGTGATGGGCAATTTTTTGCTTTCTATAAAATTGTCCTTTACCATATCGATAATTAAAAGAGCTGGCTTTTCATTTTTCTGATGCCCCATAAGTGATCCTTTCAAGCTATTAATGCGTTTAATCAGGAATACTTAGTTAAAGAAAACCTCAAAGTCAAGTCGCCCGAATTTGTAGATATTAAAATCTGATAGATTTGAATGTTATGGAAAATAAGGGGAACGGGGAAATAATGGAGATTAACTCGGTGAGTTTCAGCGCCGTATCGAGTTCAACATCAAAGCAGCGGTAGAAATACTTGATGCCAATCGTCCGTCAGTATTGCCTGACCGCATTATATGCAGGTCAGGCAACAACCTTTAGGTGAATAATTATTTTGCAGCGGATATGGGATAGATGCGATGCTTACTTTTTAAGCAGGGCGATCGATCTTCAAATAGTTTAAAATCAGACCCGCTGTGCCGGTTATAGAGGGGCTCGGAACCGGTCTCGGCTATATCTGCTCCAGCACCTCAGCCGGGACATCATAGGTATCAACCGGTGATATGCTTGTCTCACTGGGGATGGAATCAGCCAGAACTGTTTGAATTTGATCTAGGATTGCACAACCTTCGACACAGTTGGGCAAATCTTCTCTGCTGACGCAATCTCTGCACGGGCTTTTTACAAGATAACCAATGTCAAAATCGAAGTTTTGATTTTCGCTGAGTCTTTGTTCCATTTTAGCACCTCATGTGATCCGGTTTCGATGTCATGATTGCGGTACGGCATTCAAACGTCTTAGATTGTGACCTTCTGCGACGAGAGATTTGAAATTCACTTTAGCAATTTTGCTATATACCCATACAACTATCATGCCAATCTTGTGTTTTAGTTTATATTAATATAAATTTCAGAGGTTTATAATAAATTTGAGAATTTTAGCTAATAAATTCAAAACAAAAAAACTAAACCTTAGTGTCAAAAAATTGTCATCTTTAACATCGACAAGTGTAAGAAAAAATTAAAAATGCTCTCTATTGTCGATTTAGAATGGCCAAAAATGAACAAAAAATATGGTTAAATTAGAAGACAGTGGATCGCATTTTTTGTTCTGATAAGCTATCGGCTCTATCACTGATTGAGTTTAGATTTTTATTGATTTATGCTCTTATTCTTATTTGATGGTGGGTGGGGCTTCTGGAAGGGATTCGGCGTCCTTGCTGGTTCGAAACTTATGCGTCATGGTGTGTACAAACACGCCAATGAAAAGCGTGAAGAAATGAATTGAAAAAAAGAAAAATAAGGTGCTGTCTGCGGTGATTAATCCCAGGATTAAAAACACGACAGCACTCCAGAATAGGAACTTTGTTTTCATTTGACAGTTTCGTGGTCCTGTGTCCAATTGTTTGATTTTATAAAACTGATATCGGGAAAAGTAACAAAATCTTTAGTTTATGGAGGGCAAGCAGAAACTCAGAAATCCTGTGGCAAGGAATCAATTCAGATTCATTAGCATTGGAGATCAATCTCCGCAATCGGTCCTGATTTGCCGATCTCGCGCTGATGGCGAACCGGTTTAGGCTTTAACGTGCTTTAACATACTGGCAGCTGCGCAAAGGATGAAAATATCTCCGAGGGGACCGTTACAAAGCAAGGTAAGAAAAGATAAAATAATTGAATAGATACGAACTTCAGATACGACCAAAACAGCATTTAGGGTCTGTGGATTGACGATAAAAAATATCAAATTGACAACCGATAGAACAATCAGGCCCCAAACAGCCCATTTTTTTCGATTCCAAACCCCGATGGCTAATATCACCAAGGGAATCGAATTCAATAGGAATTTGGCACCTAAAAGTCTGAGTATGGACTCCTCCTGAACAGGCTCATACGCCAGCCAAAGAAAAGCTTTAAAAATAGCAAGCCAGCCGACAGCCCAAATCGTCCAGGGGTATTCAGGGTCCATTCGCTCAGACGGAAAAATTTTAACTTGGCTCATACTCACAATCCACTCCTGTCAACAGTTTTCGCTGTAGATGGTCATTTAGTTCCTGTTAGCACTAAAATTGCCAATTGCCGGCAATCAATTTAACCGCCGGGTCTTTTTTTGTAGTTTTTCAAGATAGGCGATTTATTCTTCGTTGTCAATAATGCTGAGATCCCAAAATCCACCGCCTAATTTTTTGAGGTTTCCACCTGATATCACAATGTGGGGTTTTAATTAAAAAATTAGCCCCGGCGTTTGGTCATTTTCTTTTTGAAGGTGAATCGAAGAAGCAAGTTATCCCAAAAGCGACCAGGCTCTGCCGGGTAAAGCGGGTTGAAATTTATACGCATTCTGATTAAAAAGCAGTTAGGGCACATCAATTGACAGCGAAGTCGCCTTCACTGACGATAACAATAGACCTTAAGGGGGGAACAGATGGAGCAGCGAACATCTAATGGAATCGGATTTATTACCGGAAGATGGCCGTTAGATCCGTTAAAATCAACCATCGTTTTAATTCATGGTGCCGGGGGATCAAGTTTTTTCTGGCAGGCACAGGTGGAAGCGCTGGCTGAACGAGTCAACACGGTTGCCATTGATTTACCCGGCCACGGCCAAAGCCATGGTAGCGGGCACGATAGGATAGAAGATTATGCCCTGGCAGTGATTGATTTTATTCGTACCATAAAAGCACCGAAGCCCATTCCGTGCGGAATAAGCTTAGGGGGTGCGGTCGCCCAGCAGCTTTTGCTAGACTACCCGGATCTTTTTAAGGCCGCTATTATTATCAGTTCCGGAGCAAAGCTCAAGGTCGCACCGGATATCTTCGATGCCATCGAAAAGGATATTAAAAGTTACGTGGAATTGATGGCTAACTTTGCTGCCTCCAAATCTACAGATCCAAATCGGGTAAAGCGCTTTAAAGATGATGCGGCAAGATGCAAACCCGAAGTAATAATACAAGATTTTAAAGCATGCGACCGTTTTGACGTAATGCCGCGCGTGGGATCGATCAGATCACCCGTTCTCGTGGTGACGGCCGAAGATGATCAGGTGACGCCACCGAAATACGGTGATTTCATGGAAACGTCTATTGCAAAAGCGAGCCGCGTCCACATCACGGAGGCCGGGCATATCGTGCCGATGGAAAAACCAGAGGAGGTCAACAGAGCCATTGTAGAATTTCTCGACCAGGCAGGACTGTAAAACTGATATTGACATTGGAATTTTCATTCCTATGATAATAGCATTAGAAATAGTCATGAAGAGATGCGCGAGGGATCTGGCCTGTTGACCGCTCAGCAACCTTTTCCATAAAGGTGCTAATTCCAGTCCCGTAAGGGAAACATGAGGTCTACCATGACAAATGGCAGCAAACCTCCTATTTGGGAGGTTTTTTTGTAGATTGTTTTTTTGAGAATGTGGTTGTTATAATTTAGCCGGTTATGGGCGATGGGTTGAGGTCGATAAGATGAAAAAAATTGTTTATCTGTATTCGGGTGAAGGAACCAAAAGTGGTGAAAGTAAATCTGTTCTATTAAAACAATCAACATATTGGACAGAGATAGACACCATTTTAAGATCAAAATTAGGGTTGAATTTAGAAGAAATATGGAAAAATGAAATCGATCGGCACAGATGCCCTCATAGTCCGTTGTTGACCGTCGTATCTCAAATATGCCTGTCGGATATCTGGCGTCAGTGGGGATATCAGCCGGATGTTGTCATTGGCCATAGTATTGGAGAATTGACGGCTGCCTTTCAAGCTGGGCTATATTCTTTAGAAGATATTCTCTTATTGACCTACCAGATAGGAGAAGTCGCGGCAAATTTAGATGGTGTGATGCTGCATGGCAAATTATCAGATCAGCAAATTGATCAGTTGTCCGTACACCTATCCTCATTAAATTTTGTAGATGATACCAAAAAGCACGTGACATTGAGCGGATATCCGGATGAGATGACGAATTTTATGAATAAAAATTCTGATTTTATCAAAATGAGACTCCCCCATCCATGGCATCACCCCCACTACAGTAAGTACATCGATAATATCAGTATAATTAAATCAAATAAAATTAGTGATGTTAAATTTGTTTCAGGCGTTACGACAGATTTTGAAAATCAGTTGGAAGATGCGCACTGGCGTTATTGGTTGACCAGCACGATAGATTTTATCCGTTCCATGCAAACAATCAAAGAAGAATTTAATCAGTATCAGCTAGAAATAATTGAAATCGGTTTTCATCCTGTCCTCGATAAATGTTGTCAAATTTTTGATAACCATACCTATGTATCTTCGATGTTTAGAGGAGAGGATGAAATAAAATGGATCCTATACCAGAGAAAAAAACTCGATCAGAGTTTTTTCCTGAAAAAATTAACCGCTGCCATCAAAGAATTTAGACCGCAATTAGATTTTAAGTCCCCTCTGGCCTATCAAGGCTTCACGTCTCTGACTTTTACCGAATTTTCAGCATTTTTACAGAAGTATTTCCCATCACTAGCCCCACAGGATTTTTATCGTTTTAAAACCATCAATCAACTAATTGATCGATTCGGAATCGATAAATCAACCGAGATACGCTTACCACAGAGTTATAAATCTCAAAAAAATGACGTCGTGATATCTGCAATGAGCTGTAAGTTTCCTTCAACGGCAGAGAATTTAACACAATTTTGGGACGCTTTATTGAGCAAAGAAGATCAAGTTAAAATGAACCCTAACAGAGGCGCTTTGGAAGGCGGATTTTTAAGTGATAAAATTTCAAAGTTTGACTATCGATATTTCAACATTCCAGAAGCGGAAGCTCAAACTATGGATCCACAACAGATATTGGCGTTAGAATTGACTGAATTGCTTTGGAAGGATGCGGGCATTGATGCAGACCAACTGGATAAGAGACGAATCGGCGTTTATCTAGGGGTATGGAATCAAGAGTTTACCGGGGATAGCGGATCGGTTTATTATCCAACCGGGACCAATCCAAGCATGATCGCAGCTAGGATAAGTTATCACTATGATCTAAGGGGGCCAAGCTGGGTATCCAATACCGCCTGTTCTTCTTCATTGGTTGCGGTTCACTATGCCGCCAAAGATATAGAAGACGGTAGAGTAGATTATGCGATTGCCGGCGGGGTTAATATGATATGGGGAAATGGTTTTACCAGTACCATGAGAAATTCCGGATTTTTATCCAAAGATGACAGGTGTAAAGCGTTCGACAATTCCGCCAACGGGTACGTCAGGGCGGAAGGCGGCGGCTTGGTTCTTTTGGTCAATAAGAGTTTGGTGGATACCTATTATGCTGAATTGCTGGGTTCATCAATCAATCAAAATGGCGGGCGGTCGCAAATTATTTCGGCGCCACATCCGGATGCGCAGTCAGAGTTGATTATGGATGCTTGTAAAGATGCAGCGATTGCGCCCCAGGATATATCCTATGTTGAATGTCATGGAACCGGTACGAAAATAGGTGATCCGATTGAAATCTCTGCGATTCAAAAAACCATTGCAAAAGACAGAAAAAATAAGTGTTACTTAGGGTCGGTCAAATCTAATGTGGGCCATTTGGAATCTGCCGCAGGAATCGCCGGCTTAATAAAATCCGTTTTAGTATTGCATTATGGCATCATCCCCCCAAATCTGCACTATAATCAACCCAATGAGTACATTGATTTTGACTCATATCAACTCACTATCGTTTCCGATAAAACTGAGATTGATAATCAAGCCAATATAGGTATCAGCAGTTTTGGTTTTGGTGGCACAAATGCCCATGTAATCATTAAAGGAGTGGACGATGCGGTCAGAAAAAAGATAGCAAACATTGCGATTCCTTTTGATAGGAGCAAAGTAGCATATCCTCAACATTATTATCAAAATAATGGTGGAAAAGTACCACAGGAAAATAATAAGTTAAATCTTAGTGCCAAAAATACAGAGACCGTTGCAAATGAGAAACCCGTTAGGCCCGATAAATTTGACGGCCCAAAGTCATTCACCAGAGAAGATGTCGAGAAAATGGTAAAAAACTTATTCTATCAATTGACCAATATTGATGTGATAGATTCCGATATTGAATTAACGGAACAGGGATTGGATTCGATGAGCGTGACGGCACTCATATCGCAATTAGAATCATCATTAAATATAGAGATAGATCCGGATATTATTTTCGAATATCCCTTACCCGATCAATTAATTGATGAAATTCACTCCTTGATATGAATCAATCAAAGAGGAAGGTGAACACCCCCATGAAGATTAAAACCACACACGTTGGCTCGCTGCCCCGCCCCCAGGATATGCATACCAAATATTTGAAGAAGCAAGAAGTTACGGATGCAGATTTGCGAACCCATTTGACTGAGATACTGGAAAAACAGATTATGTTGGGACTCGATTTTATTAGTAATGGTGAGTTGCCCAGACCGGACTATATTAGTTCCACGGTCAGCAGAATATCCGGATTTTTTGACACCGGAATAGCGCCTCTGCCAAAAGATTTAGAAGAATTACCGGAATATTCGAGGAAATTTAGCGGGCGCAACGGATTAATTACCCTGAACCCAAGGGCACCTGTAAAACTTCCGGCTTGTTCAGAACGACTTTCATATATCGGGGAACGTTCCTTGCGAGAAGAGCTAGATATGATGGTGAGTATATTTGGGGAGCTAAAAGAAAAATATCCGGAGGCGCAATCAGAATTATTCTTTACTGCGCCGTCTCCCGGCACTGTGGCGCTATTTTTTGAAAACAAATACTATCCCAATTACGAGACATATCTTCAAAAATTGGCTGCAATATTGAAACAGGAATATGAAATTATAAATAGTTATGGCATATTCTTACAAATCGATTGTCCTGATTTGGCAATGGGACGGCATACTAAATTTAAGCACCTGGAAGATGATATGTTTTTATCAGTAGTTGAGACGAATGTCGGTGAAGTAAACCAAGCATTGGCAAATATTGACGAACATAAATGCAGAGCGCATATTTGCTGGGGAAATTATCCAGGTACACATCATTGTGATATAGATCTAGCAAAAATTTTTGAGAAAGTAATGAAGATCGATGCCAAATATATCTCGATTGAATCCAGTAATCATCGTCATGCGCATGAGTGGAAAATTTTAGAGACCATTAGTTTTCCTGAAGATAAAATTCTATTACCGGGTGTGATCGATACCACTTCCAACAACATCGAACATCCGGAACTTGTCGCTCAACGCATTTTAAATTTTGTCGGATTGTTGGGACCTGATAGAGTGATTGGGTCAACCGATTGCGGGTTTGCATCTACCGCTTCCGCAGCCGGCGTGTCGGGCGAGATCGCATGGTTAAAATTAAAGTCATTGGTTGAAGGTGCAAAGATAGCTAGTTTAAAATTGAAATAGTACCTGTTTATTGAAATCACATCATGTTTGCGCATGATTTAGGTCAGAGTTAGATTGAATATTTAAGCCTGCGGCTCGAATAGGAATGCTATCGATTTAAATTGAAAAGACAGAGCTGAGCGATCCAACAAATCTTCAATCTTCAATCTTCAATCTTCAATTCCGGCTTGCCCGGGTTGGGAAAATACCATGACCCAGCCGATAAATAAAAATAATTTTGCGAAGTTGCGAATAGCAAATTTTACTAGCATTGAGTTATCCTTGACTCATGTTTTAAACGTTGATTCTCAGGACGTCCAGCTGGCTTTAGCGGAACTACGGAAATATGCCGACCTACCATATGTTTACATATTAACAAAGGAACACATAAAATCTGTAGTTGACTTATTGACTGAACTAAAATCTATCAGATCTACCTGTTATCCCCATGCGTTATATTTAATTGGTGGCGCTGATTCAGGCTTTGAAGAATTGGACACCGATGAATTGGGCCTGGATATAATCAAACTAGATACTTACAATGCGGATATCATTGCGGATAACATCCATTCCTATGCCAATTCTAAATTTATTTTTGACTACCAAAAATTGAAATTAGAAAGCAATAAGATGCTACCTGATAAGGTTGATGTGGTTATTGTTGGTGCCGGTGTGACCGGCATATACGCTGCCAATAAATTGCTCGAGAATAAGATCTCATTTTGTATTGTGGATAAAAAAGATATCATCGGAGGAATTTGGTCGGAATATGCAAACAGCACGTCTCAGGTGAATACCTCAGAAGGTGCTTATCGAATAATTGAAAAAAAGATGAGAACGAATCGAGACCATTCTACGACCAGGGAAATATTGGAAGATATCTCCCAGCTATCCAGAAATATTTCTGATCATCTTTTCCTAAATACTGAAGTGGATCGGATTGATAAACTAGACAATTCGTACCAAATAAATATGACCCGTGGTCAAAAAAAGCATACCGTAAAAAGCAGGGGTGTGATCTTAGCTATAAATGATCGGGTTGGAACCCCCAGAGAAATCAATTGGGAAAATCAAAATAGTTATCAAGGACAAATTATTTCAGGAATATCCAATGCGGCGGATGATTTTGACTGGCAAAATAAAAATGTGGCGATTATCGGGATGGGGGCTTTTGCCGTCGAAAACGCCAGGACGGCACTGGAAGGCGGTGCCCGTCACGTCACCGTCGTCTGCAGAAGACATGGGACGGTATGTCCTAAAATTATAGACTACCTGAATTTCACAACCCCCTATGATGAAAATTTCAAACACGATAATAAAAGCAATATGAGAAATATGCTGTTTTGGAAAAAATTGTATGACCAAAGCGGCGCAACCCAACCGGAGTGCTGGATGGGTAAAATAAAACATGACGGGCACACCATCAGTGTCTCGGATATATGGTTCATCGGTCACTATCTGAAAAAAATCGAAACGATTACCGGCACCATGACCGGTATGTATGAAGATGGCGTCATTGTGGACCACCAGCACCGGGTAGCGGCGGATGTCGTTGTCAATTGTGTCGGGTTTCACCGGAATGCATCGAAGGTCAAAGAGATATGTAATTATAAAGAAATGTACAATAATAACTATGTGGACAAAGACTTTATGTATCTGGCCGATGCCTATATAGATGACGATGCCTTTAATTCATTGTTTGGATCCAGTGTTCTGGAAATGGCCAAATTTTATTTGGATGTTTATATATATTTTTTTGGCCGCAACGACTATTTTTCCATGATCAGATCTGATGGAATAGAAACGATATCAATCGAGGATAGAAAATGGTCTCATTACATCTCCGCAGCGGCAACCCTCATGAAGCATTACCCTGATATTTATAATGCGGCCAGAAAACAGGTATCTGAACGGACCAGGAATTTTCTGGAGGCCCATGATTTAGAAACCTATATCCATGCAAATAAAAGAGAATGGGTAGATACGCACTCCCTATTGGCCGGTAGACCCATGTCCGCAGAAGCATGTCTGCCGTATATATTTCAAAAATTGATTGATAAAAAAATTTGATTGACCCGCTGTCATGGTGGCAGATGAAATCGTTGTAGAGGGCTCTGATGTCTCCCAGGAAAAGCTGGAGTCCGCAATTTGCAGACACCTGGGCCACCGGAGCCGGTCATAGCAAAAAAAAGGGATCGTCGGCCGCCTGTTTAAGTGATGAAGGGATTTTTTTATATATCTTGTTTTTTTCACCCTTCTGAGATATTAAACCAAGGCTGGTTTCACATTAAAACGGATATCACTTCTATGGAAACGAACAAGCAAATTCGCAGACGATTGGTAGAATTATTTAATTCTCAAAACCTGGCTGCTTTATCCACCCACCATGACGGCCAACCCTATGCCAGTCTGGTTGCCTTCTATGCTGACGATGATCTCAAGCATATTTACTTTGTGACGCCAAAGACCACGCGCAAGTATGCCAATTTAACCGCCGATAACCGGGTGGCGGTAATGGTCAACAGCAGCACCAACCAAGCCTCTGATTATCATCAAGCCATTTCCGTCACCGCCGTCGGCAAGGCAAAAGACGTCGCCGGTGCGGATAAAAAACCAATATTAACTCAATATCTGGCCAAGCATCCTCATCTGGAAGATTTTGTACGTTCGCCGACATGTGCCCTGGTGCGGGTGGTCGTGGATAGTTATTACATGGTAAAACACTTTCAACATGTTATGGAGCTGCACCTGGAACCATGAATTGGATTCTCTCCCCTGAAGAAATCGATTCCAAAGATCGTCACCGTGTGGGCGGCAAAGGATATGCAACCTCACTGCTGGTCAAAGGCGGTTTCAAGATTCCCAGGACCGTTTGCATCACCAGCGATATGTATCAGGAATTTGTGCTCAAAACCGGTCTGCGTGAGCGTATTTTACTGGAACTCCATCGTAAAGATTTCAAAGCCATGCGCTGGGAAGAAATCTGGGACTGCGCCACCCGCATTCGCAATATGTTCCTGACCAAGCCGCTTCCTGATGACCTCGCACAGGAAATCCGCAACGGTATCGGCGACCGTTTCGATGGCAGAACGGTGGCCGTGCGCTCGTCGGCGCCGGAAGAAGATGACGCCCAATCGTCTTTTGCCGGACTACACGAATCCTATATCAATGTGGCCGGTGAGGCATCGATTTTAAAACACATCCGCCTGGTCTGGTCTTCCCTGTGGTCTGACGCTGCCCTACTCTATCGCCAGGAAATCGGTTTGGATGTTGAAAAGAGCTCGATGGCGGTGGTAGTGCAGGAGACCGTGGCCGGCGACAGATCCGGCGTGGTATTCACCCGAAATCCAAATGACGAGAGCCAGGGTGTCATAGAATCCGTCTATGGTCTAAACCAGGGGCTTGTGGACGGAGACGTCGAACCCGATCGCTGGATAATGGATCGATCCCGCAACACGATTGTTTCGCATACCACCCCTGAACGAAAATACTGGATAATTCCCGGCCAAAGCGGTGTGCGTCTGGCGGAGTTGCCAGGAGAAAAGTCAGACCATCCGCCCTTGAACCCTCAAGAGGTAAATCTCGTATTTAAAACCGCCCTCAAAGCGGAAGAATTTTTCAAAATGCCCCAGGATGTCGAATGGACCTTTGAGAAAGAGTCTCTGGTCTTGCTTCAATCCCGTCCCATCACAACCCTGAGGGCGGATAAGCCTGAAGACCAGCGCAGCTGGTATCTGAGCCTGCACCGCAGCTTCGATAATCTTAAAAACCTGCGCCGCAAAATTGAAGACGAGCTGATCCCGGGTATGATCTCAGTGGCCGAAAGCCTGAGCGCCAAGGATCCGGCCAAAATGGCGGATCAGACCCTGGCGGCTGAAATTAGAGAGCGTTGGGAGATCAATCACAAGTGGGTCAACATTTACTGGGCGGATTTCATACCGTATGCCCACGGTGTACGGCTGTTTGGTCAGGTCTACAATGATGCCGTGCACCCCGATGATCCCTATGAATTTATTGATCTTCTCACCAATACCAATATGGCCAGCCTAGAGAGAAACAACATGCTGATGGATCTGGCCGGCATCATCCGCAGCGACCAACAACTGGCGAAAAAGCTGAAGCAGGGCGATGATTCAGGCCTCGATGCAGAGTTTCTAGCGATGATCGCTGAATTTATCGAAAAATTCGGTGATCTCTCCTGTGCGGTCACCGGCGGTAAGAATTGCGTCCTGGGCACCGGTCCGCTATACCGCTTGCTGCTCGAAATGGCGGATCATCCGATACAACCCGGTGGTCGTCGCAAAAAAGATAGAATCAGCCAATTGTGTCAGAATTATTTAGATAGTTTTGAAGACGATCAGAAAACATGGGCGCAAGAAATGCTAGAACTGGCCAGGAGCAGTTATCAGCTGCGTGATGATGACAATATCTATCTTGGCCGCATTGAAGCGCAGTTGCTGGCGGCCGTCCAGGAAGCCAAACGGCGTCTGGAGAATCGAACCGGCGATCAGACCTCAGCAGCACTGAGCCAGGTGCTGGAAGAGGTTGATTTTGGAACCAAATCAAAGCGATCAGGCCCGGCCGCGAAAACCTCCGGTTATAAGCTTCAAGCCCGGCAGCTGATCGGTCAGCCTGCCGGTCCCGGGATTTCAAAAGGCAAGGCCCGGGTGGTCCGAAGCCATTCCGATTTGGCCGATTTTAAACATGGTGAAGTCTTGGTGTGTGATGCGGTCGATCCCAATATAACCTTTGTCGTCCCCCTGGCAGCAGCCGTTGTCGAGCGCCGGGGCGGCATGCTGATTCATGGCGCCATTATTGCGCGTGAATATGGACTGCCATGTATTACCGGCATCCCGGATGCAACCACCTTGATTCAAACCGGGGAGGAAATAACGGTGGATGGCTATTTGGGAATTGTCACCCTGAGTAATGCCGAGCTGTCGTAAGGAGTTTATCGTAATGGAAAAAAATTTTAAAATTGGTATCAGCAGCTGTCTGCTCGGCAATGAAGTGCGCTGGAATGCCGGGCATAAACATGATAAATACCTGACCCGCACCCTTGGACGGTTTGTTGACTATGTGCCGGTCTGTCCTGAGGTGGAGGCCGGCTTTGGCGTGCCCAGAGAGTCCTTTCGGCTGGTCGGTGATCCGGACGCCCCGCGTCTGGTGACATTCAAATCAAAAACGGATCACACGGATCGCATGGTCGCCTGGGCCAAACAGCGCGTCAAGGAGTTGGAAAATGAGAACCTGTGCGGGTTTATTTTCAAAAGCGATTCCCCCAGCAGCGGAATGATTCGGGTCAAGGTCTACAACGAAAAGGGCATGCCCCATAAAATCGGAATCGGTATCTTCGCCCGGGCTTTCATGGAACATTTTCCGTTAATACCGGTAGAGGATGACGGACGTCTGAACGATCCGTTGATTCGGGAAAACTTTATCCTGCAGATTTTCACCATGAATCGCTGGCGGGATAATTTGTCCGGCAGAAAGACTATGGGCAAACTGGTTGATTTTCACACCCGCAACAAACTGTTGATTCTGTCACACAGCCAAAAACACTACCGCTTAATGGGTAAACTGGTGGCAAACGGCAAGCAGATGCCCATTGAGGATTTGTATCATCAGTACGAATCGCTGCTGATGGAAGCCTTAAAATTGAAAACGACCATCAGGAAAAACAGCAATGTTTTACAACACCTGATGGGCTATTTTAAAAAAGAGCTGACCGCAGACGAAAAACAGGAATTGCTAGAGGTTTTTGGCCAATACCGAGATGGATATGTGCCCCTGCTGGTGCCCATCACTCTGATCAACCACTACACGCGTAAGTATGATCAACCCTATCTAAAACAGCAGACATATCTCAACCCTCACCCCCTGGAGCTGAAGTTGCGTACCTATGTGTAGTGTCGGCTAGCCGGTTGAGACCGTTGACCGGTAGAGATATATTTTGAAACTACTTCAGATTGCCAAAAAGCGGTGCATCGCTTTTAAAATTGTTCTATAGGAATCAGTACTTCGTTACGGCGCAGAAACCAGGGCATAAAAGGCGGATCATAGCGCGCCCATACCGCCGCGCCTTTCTGGGTCCAACCGCGCTTCTGTATATATTTTTCCAGCAGCGACTTATTCTTTTGGTAGGACGCTTCACTCCAGGTCCCCGAATACCTGACTGCGGCCATCAGGCGGCCGGGTTCTTTCAATAGCTTTACCCGCTCGTCAGTTGGCTGCGGGAGCGTTTCCAGGGTGTACGTTGCCGGCATGATAAATGTGATTCGCCATTGGGAATCCTTTTTCTCCTGAGTCACGGGCGCCGTCATGGCAATTTTCTCCGAGCCGGCTTCCTGACCGACGGGGGCGGTCATTGAGATAGATTGTTTTTTTTTGTTGTCACCGGATATATAATTATATAAGCGACGAAAACCATCGTCACCGCTCTCTTTCAGGCTGCCCTCAACGTATGTTTCGGCAACTATTCGGGCTTCATACTGCCTGAGTTCAAAGTCATCTTCTTTTTCCACAACCGTGTATTTCGCTTTTTCAATAGCCATCGCTGAATTTAAGATAACCAGCGGTAATACGGCGAACAATATCATTCCTACCAATCGATCGCAGCTTAAAGCTCTCATAATTATTCCTCCAATACTTCAATGCTGAGGCCAATATAACCACTCAACGACCGCCTGCAAGAGATTAAGCGTTCACAGGTTCAGAGGTTCATTGTAATAGTTTTTACCTATTACAACGCCCTTAATTGTCTCAGATTGACCACTTGGTGAAAGTGTATAAAAATTTAGATAGTTAAACACAAATTTTCGAACTACGCTGCACGCCAATGTAGCGACGGTTTGAATCCAGTTAATATGACCGCCAACATTCTTGAGGAACTTTGGTTCCAAGAAATCAAACTTAAAAGGAGATCACCATGAGCCTTAAAGA
>JARFPZ010000622.1 GCA_029288035.1 Desulfosarcina sp. | reverse complement strand
ATTTAATAACAAAGTATTATAAAATTTGTTCAAAATTGACCTTTTGTTCAAGTCATTTTATCAAATGAAGAGATATTCATCAAATCCGCCCTCAATTCCGTCAAAATTCCGACACTAGACAATTTTTTTGAACAATAACAGTCAAGTATTTATGTCTGATGCCGATATAGAACTTCAAGATGCTGTTTAGAGCCAATGTTGATGTCTCTCACAACTTTTTTTATTTATTTCAATAAATCCCGAGGTATTAACAAAAAGTGTTAAAATCTGATGTCGGTATTGTCTAAAACGTTGTCCGTATCCAAGGCGGCGGCCCTATGTGGCGTGGGGCGCACAACGGTGGGCTATTGGATTCGAACAAAAAAGCTTTATGCCCGCCGGGTAGGTAGGAATTACATTATTCCGGTTGAAGATCTTTTGCTTTTTCTCGAAAACAGCGGCCAGCAAGTTCCGGTCGAACTATCTCACCAGAAGGCCAACAGACCGATTTTTAGAAGTTTTCAGAATTGTTGGCAACATTTTGAAGGCAGCAGACATGTCCGAAATTGCGGTGAGTGTATCGCGTTTAAAAATCAGCTGGAGGCTTGCTTTTCTGCAAGAGACAGTGGACAACTAAGATGTTCGGAATGTTACCAATGTTCCTATTATTTGGAAACAATAAATCCTAGAATTCAATTTATTCATCAAATCAATATGCCGGCAGCTGTCATTCAGGATTTTCACTTGTGGGGCGGCAATCTGCATTGTGCTGAGCTATGTGAAGTTCAGCCAAGAGATCTGGTCGGCATGGCAATCGAAAAAATTGTACATGCCAACTCGCTGGCGAAAATCATTGGAGCTATTCGGAAGATGATGTTGGGAAATTTGGCATTTGAAAATAGTTGTCGGATATACGTCTATAACAGCCAGGATGGTCGGCGAAAAATTCAAGTATCGATCTATCCACTGCGGGAACCCGAGGGCGTTTTTTTGGTATTGGGGATGCCTGAGTATTTAAGTTAGAGTCCAATTGCATGAATTTTGCATGGATCTATTTTGGAAGTTTTATAATAAATGCGTGCCAGTATTGCACATTAGGCATAAAATGGTAACCATCAAGTCCGGTAAGTCCGGGGCAGGAATTTTAAGCTATGAAAATTTTGAATACCGAGCAAGTTTTAAAATCCTTTCAGCGTGAATCAAAGAACAACGTTCAACCGCTCGCCGATAAAAAATTTGACGCCATCCTAAAAGATACTGTGAAAAATACCGCAACGGCGAGTACCGCCACTTTGCAGACTGCTTTTATAAATCCAACGCCGGTTCTTCAACCAGCCCCACTAGTGCCATCGGATCAGATATATGCGGCTGACAGCATCGAAGATATGATAAATATACTCGATGGATACCGTGAAAAATTGGCCAACCCCGGGATTACAATGAAACAGCTCGATCCGGACATCAAGGAAATGTCACGGGGAATGGAAAATCTTGCCCATGTGTTGGAATCCCATCCAGTCGATGAAGGGCTTCGAAATATTCTCAACCAAACCATGGTAACCATATCCTTGGAAATAAGTAAATTTTACCGAGGAGACTATATCTCCGCCTGATTTGCGGTCAATGAACCCAGTCCCCACCAAAAAACAGGAGCGATATTTAAAAAGGATCCAGGCCTACATCACCAGGATGCCGAGTCTGTCGACAACCGTCATAAAAGTTCTGGAGACCTGTAATGATTCCCGCGCCTCTGCAAATGATCTTCATCGGATCATTTCCTTTGATCCCGTCTTAACCGCCAGGGTATTAAAACTAATTAATTCTGCTTATTATTCCCTGGGTGTCCCGATCACTTCCTTGACCCGGGCGATTGTCATGCTTGGATTAAATACCGTTAAAAACCTTGCCTTGAGCTTTGCGATTTTAGAAAATTTGCGAAGCAATGGACACTTTTCTGTTTTCTCTCCGGATGACTTTTGGACGCACAGCCTGTGTGTCGGTGTAATCGCCAAATCGCTCGCGTCGGTCATTGGACATACACCCCAGGGTCTGGAAGCTTTTTTTGTTGCAGGGCTATTGCACGATCTGGGAAAAATACCACTGAATCGGCAATTCCCGGAAGAATATCACCAGGCGTGGGAAACAGCAGAGAAAGATCAAGATACTTTGCGTCATTATGAAAGTAAACTTCTCGGCATGGATCATTGCACGGTTGGGTGCATGATTGCAAAAAAATGGCGTCTGGGGTCAACGCTGGTCGAAACGCTCTTACACCATCACAATCCGGATGATAGCTCAGAAGCTGATCGAGATTTTGTTTTTATCATTTCGTTGGCCAATCAATTTGCCAACTATTTGCGTATCGGCAACGCCGGCGATTGTGTTACCAGCAACCAAGAGATTGAATACTTAAACGGTAAGGTAGGGGCGAATTGGACGATGTTGTATGAAATGAGTGAAAACGTATTGGACGAAATCGAAAAAGCAAAGATTTTTCTTGAGATTGCTCGGAAGGATTAGACAACAAGATAGCATATTATCGATTGAAAATTTTAGGTCTGCTTCTTTCCGTCCTGCGGGTTCTGCGAGTCGGAGGATAGGGATTGTAAAGACGTATGTATAAATGACACAGCGATCCGCCGGTCGACAAATATTAATCTTTTATGTTCCGAAGGCAAATTGCAGTTTGATTGCTTTAGGTTAAAATGATGAAGTTAAAATTTTGGGGGGTCAGGGGCTCCATTCCCAGCCCAGGACCCGACACGGTCAAATATGGCGGTAACACTTCGTGTCTGGAGTTGCGTTTTCACAATTCCGAAAGGGTGATGATCATTGATGCCGGATCGGGTATGCGGTCTCTGGGAGATAGTATGATTTCAAAAAATCCCAAAAACGATCGGTTGAAAGCCGACGTTTTTTTGACCCACACCCACCTTGATCATATTCTCGGCCTTCCTTTTTTCGCACCAATATACAACTCTCAGACGATTTTGAAAATTTATGGCCCGGTAACCTGCGAGGAGGCCCTTCTTAAAGATGTGATCGGCGGACAGTTCTCTTATAGATACTTTCCGGTCCGCCAGAACGAATTGGCGGCCAACATCGAGTATATCGATCTTAAAGAAGGCCAATATGATCTTGGCGATGGGATTCAGCTTACGGCCAAATACATGAATCACCCATTGCTCTCGTTAGGCTACCGTATCGAATGTTGCGGGAAGATCATTTGTACAGCCTATGACACCGAGCCCTTTTACAATGTTTTTAGCACTGATCCAGCTGGTACGTCCTATGATGAACTCCTCGCCTCGGAGGGAGCGTTGGTAGCCCGGGAGGAGAATCAGAGGATGGTAGAATTTTTTGACGGTGCCGACTTGCTCATTCACGATGGACAATATACGCTGGCGGAATATGAATGCGGGAAAAAAGGCTGGGGGCACTCGCCGATTGAATATGTTGTTGATGCTGCCAGGCGCGCATCGGTTAAACGGCTGGCTATTTGTCACCACGATCCACTGCGGACGGATTCACAAATCGATGAATTATCTGAAATCTATTGCTCCAGGGAAGTTAGCGGGAACATGGAGACCTTTTTTGCCCGAGAAGGAATGCAAGTTGAATTATTCTGAAAGTATTAAATAAGTTTAAATATTAGAGACTTCAAGACTTCTTTCACACTTTGAATTGTCTTCTTTTCTTTAAATATTCTCTCTGCCACTGATAGAAAAGTGTTGTTAATTTTTTCTGCTGATCTTCGGCCATTTCCTTAAATTCAATCGCAAACTCGTATCGCTGGGTCGCTGGATTTCTCCGCTGTCTAATTACCTTGCAGTGCTTTATATTTACCTTTGAATCTTCTGAATCCTCATTGTCATTATCGTATGGAAATATCAGTTCCACATTTTTCAGTATTTCGGGGGATTTCTCTCGCAATTCCCTTTCCATCTTTATCGTCAAAGTGGATAGAACACCGAGGGTGCCGCCTAAACTGATATTAATGACCAATAGATCATAGGGTTGGTCATTAATTTTAGAACAAAGCCTGGTGCCATGGGGTGCTTCCAGCCTAAAATGCCCCCTTCGCTGGTAACGATTGACGATTTCCGGCAACCTAGCCCATATCATTTTCTGGGATATCTGGTCGAATCCGGTTTCAAAATTATAATTTATGTTGTCTTTGCCGGAAAACTCAAAGCGCAACCGGGGGTCGCCAAGTCCATCCGCAGCTCTCCGGAAATTCTCATGGTATTCAATTAGAAAATAGTGGGCTTTTTTCCACTTGCGAACTTCAGCGATATGCGTTAAACGCTCATATTCGCCACTCATTAAATGCATTTTAAGAGGGATGACATCCTGTTGCAGCCTTCTAAAAAGCTTTAAAACAGAGCTCCCCCGAATTTTATCGATATTTGCCATCATTTCACACAACGTAAAAAGCGGCTTACAATCTGGCTACGTTTTCAGCAAATCCAGGATCATTGATAAGTTTTTTGGCAAAATCTAAATATTTTGCTGTAATGGCCCTTACTGCAAGCTCCAATGCATAGGGCTTGACTGGTTTTTCCAGCAAGTAATTCACGTTTGAGGCCAGACACATATTGACGACGTCGACATTGGCGTTACCACTGATGATAATCGCGTCTTCGTGGGCGGTTGGATATTTTTCATCAATGGCATCTAAAAAAGAAAATCCGCTCAAGCTGCCAAGAAATACATCAACCACGAAAATCGCAACGCCAATATCCCGGTTTAAGCAAAAGGATATAGCCTTGTTAAGCTCCGAAAAACAATATACCTCACCCCAGGTATAAAAGCTCTCAATTAACTCTGAAAGAATTTCTCCAATACCCGGATCATCATCGAGGACAATAACATCCAATCCATCCGACATCTGTTGATCCCCTTGCACAGTTCTCGCATTTCGGAACTGTCGCCTGTTTACGCCACCGACACGATTAAATATACTCGGATGGCACCTGCTTTGAATTTGTGATTTTTTTATTATCCCATTAATGTTTAGTGGAAATATTATATCTTTCTAATTTGCGATATACAGTGGTAACATTCACACCCAGTATTTTTGCTGCTTTGGGTCGATTTCCACCCGTAACTTCAAGAACCCGTTTGATATGTCGCTTCTCAATCTCATCCAATGATAGAAGCTCCACATTTCTGCGTCGTTCGGGACCCTGATAGGGAAGCAGATTCCGGGCGGAGGCCAGCTCCAGGGTCTTTCCGTCTTCCAGCAGCACTGCTGCTGCTATCATATTTTCAAGCTCTCGCACATTTCCCTGGAAGCTGGACTGTAGTAGACGTTCGGCCAGGTCAGGAGATAAACCCTTGATTTTCTTATTGTTGGCATTGGCATGGATTTTTAGAAAATGATTGGCTAGCGGCAGAATATCATCTTTCCTCTCCCTTAATGGCGGAATCCTGATGTTATACATATTTATGCGGTAAAACAGATCCGCCCGAAAACGCCCTTTGATAATTTCTTCATTGATGTCACGGTTAGTGGCGGCAATGATGCGTACGTCAATATTTCTAACTTCTGTGCTACCCAGGCGATAAAATTGGCGTTCTTCGATCGCTCTTAAAAGTTTGGCCTGCAATGATGGGTCCAGTTCAGTGATCTCATCCAGAAATAAGGTGCCTCCGTGCGCCGCCTCAAAAAAGCCCCGCCTATCACTTCCAGCATCGGTATAGGCGCCTTTTTCATGGCCGAAAAACTCATCTTCGAATATTGTTTTACTAAACGATGCCATGTTAACGGCATAAAAGGGTGCTGAGCAACGGTTGCTTAGTCGATGTATGACTCGAGCCAGCATTTCTTTACCGGTTCCGGATTCGCCATTAATTACAACGCTGTAACTCGTTCCGGCCACAGCCTCTACTTGGTGAAAAACCAAGGCCATGGCTTCATCTTCAGCAACCAGGTCGGCGAAGGCCTCGGGATGTTTCAAATTTGAAAATAATTTTTTCCCGCCGTATCGCTCAAGTTCATTGCGAAGCGTATATTTTTTCAGAATGCGATTAACCAAGGCGATGAGTTTTTCGCTGTTAAGCGGTTTTACCAGATAATCAGATGCTCCCAAAGTCATGGCTTGAACAGCAGTGGCAACATCATCACTAGCGCTGACAATTACACACTCAGGATCAGGAAATTCATCTTTGATTTTCTTGAGAACCTCCATGCCGTTTAGATGCGGCATCATGAGGTCCAACAAGATAAGCTGAAAAGAATACTTTCGAACCAGCTCTAATGCGTTTCGGCTATCAGACAGTAGGGCCGGCTCAGGCAGACCAGAACTTACCAAAGTTGCCTTTATACTCAAAAGGAGCCCTTCATCATCGTCAATTACGAGGACCGGTGTGTGTTTGTCGGGAATCGATTCCATCATAGGAGTGATTTAGAATTTTTAAGTCTCAATGCTACTTATATGTTAAATTGAAATCCCAAAAAAATCAAGAAATACTATCTTGATTTAAAATTTTTATATAAAAAATTTAGTAGGTTAAGTTCAAATTTGGAGGAATTAGCGGAGTGAGTTGTCATGAGGTGTACAGTCAAAAGCTTCCTTCAACTCATAAAGCCTTCGGATCGTGAGTTGTAGGCTTTCACGCCAGGGTTTCGGTTTTATTCCGAAGTTTGTTTTGATAAGATTGCAGTCAAGAGCCGAAAATGCCGGGCGTTTGGCTTTTGTGGGAAAATCAGCGGTAGTAATGGGCTCAACTCGAGTTGTTTTTACATCCCTGTATCGCCGGGCCAGTTCAATTATAGTTTCTGCAAATTCGTGCCAGGATACAATGCCCTGACCGCAGTAATGGTAGGTTCCCCAGGCTACTGATGAATGCTGATGCCATTGCTCTGCCATGGATAATATCGCTATTGCTAGGTCAACAGCACTGGTAGGGGAACCATATTGGTCGGACACTACCCGGATATTTTCTTTGGTTCCGGAGAGCTTCAGCATCGTCCTTACAAAATTTTGACCATAAACACCATAAAGCCAGGAGGTGCGAAGGATAATATGTTTTCTTAAATTCAATCTAATTTCTGTTTCCCCTGCGGCTTTACTGAGACCGTAAACCCCAATCGGAGAGACCGGATCCGATTCGAGGTAGGGTGCCTTTTTTTGACCGTCAAAGACATAATCTGTCGAAACCTGAAACAGCGGAATTTTGCCTTCTGCGCATACTTGTGCCAGATTCTTGCAACCGGTTTTATTTACTGCAAAAGCACAAGATTCCTCGATCTCTGCTTTGTCCACTTGGGTATATGCCGCCGCATTGATCACACAGACGGGTTGGTGTCGGTCAATGAAATTTCGAACAGCCTTTATATTGGTAATGTCCATCTGGCGGTGTGAAGGGACTTTGACGTCATGCCCCCTTGTACGAGCCTCTTGCCATAATTCGCGGCCAAGCTGGCCGTGGCCGCCGGTGATGAGAATATTCATAACCTCTACAATCTCAAGTCTTTTAGACAAGGATATTGTTGATCCTTATCCGATAGCATCGGATCTTTAACCGGCCAGTCGATGCCAATAGCCGGATCCGACCATAAGATTCCGCCTTCATCCGCGGGGCTGTAGTAGTCAGAACATTTATAAGCAACATGGGCGTTTTCGCTAAGGACGCAAAAACCGTGTGCAAAGCCCGCGGGGATGAAAAGCTGGCGTTTGTTTTCTTCAGACAGCATGGCACTCGACCAATTTCCGAAGGTAGGGGACTCGGGCCGAATGTCAACTGCTACATCAAAAATTTTTCCGGTAATGGCCTGAACCAGTTTTGCCTGTGGATGGGTGATCTGAAAGTGCAAACCCCTTAATGTACCTTTTTTTGAAAATGAAAGATTGTCCTGTACAAAAGTAGCATCCAGGCCGGCGGATTGATACCGTCTTTGATGGTGGGTCTCCAAAAAATATCCACGCGTATCCCCGAAAATATCCGGCTCTATGATTAAAAGGCCTTCAAGCGATGTTGGTATAATATTCATGATGAAATAATTATCGAAAAGTATCAAATCTCTTATGGTAAATGTAGCTAATCTAGTTTCCGGTCAATTAGAACCATCAGGTCAACAATCTCCTGGTAGGATTTTAGCTCAGAGAGCCACTCTTGAGGTATTGCGTCAATACCCAAGTGGGCGCCCAATATCATGCCCACAATCAAGCCTCGGGCTGCAGAATCGCCGCCAGCCATGGCATTTTCAATCAAGCCTTCCGCTAAATTGTCTTCATACTTGGCGATTAAGTGCACCACACAGGGAAAGGCTGCTTCTGTTTCGCACATTTGTCCAAAATCAAGCATGACCTGGCGGGTATCTGACTCAACACTGTCTAAACCATCTGCAACCCATTTCATATACGGATCCCGCTCAAAACCTTCCCCCAATACTTGCTTGACGCCAGCGATGGGTGCCTCGCCGTGTAATACCTGCCAAGCGACCCGGCCGAAGAATTCCGCGCTTTCTATAACGTGGCGATTATTATGGGTGAGAGCGGTTTGGGCGCGGGCCGCGGTCGTTAACTTATTCAAGTCATTGCGATAAAAAAAGGCCAAAGGTGCTATCCGAGAAGCCCCGGCGAGATCATCGGAATCAGATCCGGCATCTGGAGGATTTTTACCGGCTGCAATATTTTCAAGAGTTCCTTTGGTGGCCCCGTCAAAATAACCCGCGTAGCTTTTAAAAAAATTTTGCCAAAGGTCAGAGAAATGATCAGGATCAAAGCCGGAACTGCCGGCAATGGATTTCAGCAAAAGCAGGGTTTGATCCCCGTAATGTGTGAGCTCGCCGAGATCCTTGGTGGGATGGTAGGTCGGTCTTTCCGGTTTTATATATTTATCCACGCGACCCCATTTTTTATCGATCACGTTGGTGTTGTAGATCCAGTGAACTCCTAAAGCGAGAGCATCGGCAGCAAATGAGGCCAGAACCATGGCTTTGGCGTTATTGTTCATCGTATTTCTCCTTAGAAAAATAGAGTATGTTACGGGATATGAATCTAATCAAGTAATATTAGACGTATTTCCAAATCTTCAATGTCCGAACGCTGGAAATTTTCGTGATGTCATTCCGTATTGCTTTTAAGTATCAAGCCATTGGGGTAAACATAGTCTGTGTCTCTGAAAAGGGCTCTTTAAATTCCGCAATCTGTGAAAATAAGTATGGTGGGATTCTATTAAATTCAATGGGGTAAGGGTCTTTTGAAATGGTTTCGTCATCTTGTAACGATTGGGTATTTTCGATACCCCGATAGAGCAAAGGTTACACTGGCTGCCACAAGCTTTTTCGGTTTAGGTATTGCTGCGATATTCTGTTTGAATCTGGTTCATCATTTCCAGCAGCTCTTCTTCTTCTATCATCCCTTTTTGGAGCAGCAATCGGGTTATCGCTTCCAGCTGGATTGTTGTTGAAACCAGAAGTTTTTCAAAACCGGCTATCTTTTTTGAATCAAGATCTTCAGACAAAAGCAGATCTTGGAACGGGCGTCCGTCTCTTCGATCTTTTACTGTGCGCCTTTCCTGTCCACTGTAGTCGGATTTTATCCATCTGCGGTTGAAACCTGAGCGTCTCTCTAGGTTGTCTATATCAATGAGAAATTTGGGATTTTTCATAAAACGAGATTCAATTTGAATTGGTGATGATAATAAGAAAATGTCGTATTATGATTCGTGTCATCCGAGAAATACAACAATGAGGTTTTTAGATAAGTATAATATATTGATGCTGGAAGGTCAAAAGATTAAATTGCTTGATTGGTATAAAGACTGCACAGGCAGTGGCCTAAAATTTTCGCTTTTTTTGCTTATTTTTTTGGTATTTCTTCTTTGGATTTAACCCAAAATTTTAAAAAGGTTATCGCCAATATGATAGCAAAAAGATATGCTGAAAAGACAAGCAAAAAATTCAAGATTATTTTTGTCCACATTCCAATATCCTCAATATAGCTGAAGGCTTATCCATTATATCGGTGTTTTTAAGATTTGCTTTAGATCATTATTGGGTATTATCTGACCAACCGGCGACCCCGAAACAGCCAGTTTGATCGATAGAAGACTTCAACCCGAAGCGTCTCGCAGGCAAACGAAGAGAGTGGTTTTTAAGCCTCAGTGTAGAGGAAAAAGCCTACACAATTTTGTGTAACGTAGATATCATTTCGTGAGAAAAATTTCCTACTTGATTGATTGAAAAAAAACATGGCGACATCAATTTGCAACAATTTTTATAGATAATTTGAAAAGCACATATCTTCAAGAATTAAGGGCTTACGAAACACCTAATTGTTCCAATTGTCTTAGTTCGAAATTAAAAATCAGGCATCTCGCAAAATAGGCACAAGAATTGTAATGAGCTTTGGAATCTTTTCGAAAAGATCTTTATTGGTAAAGTTTATCGTTGCAGCTATAAGCCAACCATCGTTTGTCTACCCAATGGGGGGCGGCAGACACAACACTCTATGATCCAATGTCTTACTTACTTAGGATCTGTAAACCCTAATTTCAAATGAAAGGAATAGTACTACTATTATGAAAAAGTTACTTAACATTACTATTACGATTATGGTCCTAATGACTCTTCTAATCACTAACCCGGCTATTGCTGAAGTGAAAAAAGAGGGGGCTAACAAATCAAATGAAATTGTGGCATCGATAGAAAAGATCAACATCAATCAAGCGGATGCAAAAGCTTTGACAACCCTGAAGGGGATTGGAAAAGACCGCGCGGTTAAGATAATTGAATACCGGGAAAAGAATGGTCCTTTTGAGAAAATCGAAGACTTAATGAAAGTGAAGGGGATCGGTAAAAAAATCTTTGAACAGAACAAAAATCTGCTTTCTGTTTGATGCCGGAAAACAATTTCTCTCAGAATGCTATGAAAAGATAATTTAGTATCGGAAAGTATGGGCCTTTGGGGGAACGTAAAATCTCTCCCAAGGGCCTATTTGTGCTTACGTTTTTCGGCTCAACTTTTCCTCCAGTTTTAAAACCGTTTCAATTGGATCGATTGAGCATACTTACAGATAAGATGAACCCACACGCGAGAATCTCTATGACCAAGAGAATAATTAGCCGTATTCTTTTAATTTTAGCACTTATTTCGAAAACTTGGTTTTCTCAATGTCTGAGTTCTGAATTTCATTTGATACTGAAATTAAGTAGATTATCGTTCCTAATAAACATGAAACGGCTACTGCTCCAGCACCAATCAATAATAGTATGTTGATGATTATCCCTCCTAAGGATAAGATTTAGAAAAACCAATAATTTTGAATTTTGGTTAGCTCTAATGCTTTTCATTCAATTTAAATTGCAAAAATCACACCAATTTCATAAATTTAAAAAAACATATTAAATTATGTAAAAACGATTGGTTATATTCTGGCAGATAGAGAATTTTTTGATCATTGTGGAAATAGGCCGTGAAGGTCATTAAATTTTCCGAAACCTGCCGATTTCAAGCAAATTCCGAAACTATCTGACCGGTACAAGTATAGCCAGAAAAAACGGCATAGCCTATCGAAGGGTGTTAATTATGATGAGTGTTAATAATGCCCCTGACGGCCACCCAAAATCCCCCACCTATGGCCACTTGAAAATCCCCCACCCCCCTGCACCGATTTCGCGTTAAAAATTGGTTTAAACGGCGACAGAGCGTAAAGCTCTCCCATCAAATAATCACCAGATGGGAGAGAGAAGGGATGAACGTTTTGAAGCCGCATCTACAGGCAACCGTAAAGACTCTATTAGAAAAGGGAATCAGTCAGCGAGAAATCAACCGAAAGACCGGCGTTAATCGTAAGACCAATAGCAATTATGGCCGGCAGGATGG
>JARFPZ010000588.1 GCA_029288035.1 Desulfosarcina sp. | reverse complement strand
GCCCTGACCGGTTCGCCGGACCATATGACGTTGCTGCCCCAGGAGGAAAACGTCATAACCCTCCTGAAATCACGACCGTTTTCCATTGACGAGCTTATCAAACGAACCGGCGTCCTGTTCGAAAAGAGCCTTAAACTCGAACGACTGGAGGATAGTTTTATCATCCAACGGTGCGGGTTGACGTTGACCGATCTCTTACACGTAACGGGCCGCTTCAATCGGTGGCACAAAGAATCCGCAGAAAGCTACTGCCAAATGTTTTCCCGTTTGACAAAAATGGATATCGCCGAAATGGCGGACTATCTCCTGGACATGGGCGTTGAACGCCTGACCCTGGAGCTGTTGAAGCGACAACTGGATGAGGAAACCGATCCCGAAGCCCTTCACACCTGTCCTGTATGCCGGACGCTGGTTAAAAATCTGCTTTCGGGTGGCAGCGACCAGTACGCCGTCCGCATCGATTTGAAGCGGCCGGTGGTGGGCATCGGCGCACCGATCCACTTTTTCCTGCCGCGGGCCGCCAAGGCCTTGGGCGCCGAAGCGGTGTTGCCGCAGGATGCGGATGTGGCCAACGCCATTGGTGCCATCACCAGCAATGTAGTGGTAAAACGCCACCTACGCATTGTACCCAATCAGGAAGGCGGATTCCTGATCGAGGGACTGGTCGGCGCCAGGCATTTTCAAAATTTTGCCGAGGCCGATGCCTTTGCACGAGAGGAACTAGCACGAATGGTGAGAAATCTGGCCGAAGCCGCTGGTACCAGCTCTCGGGTGGTCGAGCTAAGGACCGAAGATCAGATTCCGACCACCGCGGACGGCAGACAGATCTTCATGGGGCGGATCATCCGGGCGAAAATAACCGGCCAGCCCGATATGGTCGCCGGGGACCATGATTACCGGCTAGCAGCCGTCGCGAATTAAAGGGCAATAACTGAGTTTTTACTGTCTCCAAAGGGTGTCGGCACGAATTTGTCCGCATTGGCATCATTTTCCCAGTTATTATCGTCCAGCAGGTAACGAAACTGGTATTCCCGCCCTTTCTCCAGATTCAACGTTGTCGTAAACGCTCCACTCTTTAATTTTTTCATCGGCGTTGAGAAAATATCCCAGTTGTTAAATTCTCCGACAACATGTGCAGTTCCGGCTGAATTTCCGATTTTTTCAGAGATCCGAAACGTAACTTTGCACACCGGTTTGGTTTTTAAATACTGTTTTTTAATGCTCATTGTAACCTCATCTCAAGTATGTCAAATTTATTGGAGATTTAAGCCCTAAAAAGTAATTTTATAGATTTTCATTGTGATCCATGTTTAATTGGCGTGAAATATGGACAAAAAATATAACCCTGCGGATTTCTAAATCAGTTAAAATAAGGTGTTTCCAATTAAAGTCAAGGTGTAAGCGGAAACATGTCAAAAAAATTTGATATTGATCATTTGAAAGGCTTTTTTCTGGTCTGTTTTGCCGGCACGCTCTGGTCATTTGGAGCGCTGCTCATTCGTTACATGGTAGAGGCCGAAAATTACCAGTGGCAATATTTGTTTTACCGAGGTCTGACGATCGCGATAGTTCTATTAATTTATCTTATGTTCAAGGAGGGCAAAAACTTTATTATGAGTTTTAGGCATAGCGGCGCTTCCGAGCTGCTTGGGGCATGCGGACTTGTGACCGCCTTTATCGGATTTATATGGTCGATTACGATGACAACGGTTGCCAATTGCCTGTTCATGCTGGCGACGGCACCCTTTGTGGCTGCATTTCTCGGTATTGTGTTTTTAAAAGAATACGTGCGGCCGCGCACCTGGGCAGCAATGGCTATAGCCTTAGCAGGGATTCTCACCATGGTCTTGGAGGGATTGGAGAAAGGCAATCTATTGGGTAACGTCATCGCATTAATTTCGGCAACCGGCTTCGCCGTCTTTTCGGTAAGCCTGAGATGGCGCAAAGAAACACCACATTTTACGACCATTGCATCTGCCGGCGTTATGTGTACGGTAGTCACAATGTTGATAATCTTTTCACAAAACAGCACGGTTGTTATGCCGCTTCGCAACATTTACCTGAGCATACTGCATGGTCTCATTGTCGGTTTCGGCTTAATTTTATTTGCCACAGGCGCCAGGTATTTACCGGCAGCAGAGCTGACTCTGTTGTCATTGGTGGAGATAATTGGGGGCATTCTTTGGGTCTACCTTCCTATTTTCGGAATCCATGAAGTTCCGAGTATGGTTACCATGATCGGAGGTATCATTGTATTATTTGCCATTGTATTGGATGGTGTCGGTACGGGAAAGGTGTGGTAGATGATAAAAGTATCCCAATGAATCTGATTTCGGTATGCAATGGAATGTCCACCGGTGCTGATATTGCATTTTTTCGATTCATCGCTTTGTCAGTAGTTAAGAGGAAAAGAATCATGGATATAAAAGACATTGAAAAGTATCCGGCCATGACCACCTATTGCATCTACCGAGCCTGGGGGGAAGTGTATGATTTCGATTTTGAAATGGAG
>JARFPZ010000507.1 GCA_029288035.1 Desulfosarcina sp. | reverse complement strand
ACGGCGCAACACCGCCAGCATTAAAAAAATGGTTATTTCGGCCACCGGCGTTGTGGTCCCTTCCGGTGTCAGCGCCAGGGGCAAACGGCGCTCTTTGAGGGCGTCCACATCCACGGTGTCTTGGTAGCCGACGCCCTGATGGTGAACGAGTTGCAGATCGTGGGCTGCTTCAATCAAGGTCCCGTTTAATGGCGTTGCCGCAACGATGGCCACCTGAGCATCGGCAATTTTTGAACGACGCTCGGCGTCATTGTCACTGTCAAGGGCGACCAATTCGAAACCGGGCGGCATGACCTCACGGATCATATTATAAACATTTTCATCAGCCCGGCTGTTATAGTAGATTTTGCGGATTGGCTTGGATACCATTTTTGATTTCCTTTCCTAACCCGGACAAGTTGGAAGTGTTGCACTAAACGGATTGAAAATTGAAGATTGAAGAATGAAGATTTGTGGATGTCGCTTCGCTCTGCCTTTTTTAATAATCGATACCGCCGAAGGTGGATCTTAAATCTTCAATTTTCAATCGACAATCTTCAATCAATATACTTCACCCCATGGCCGGCCAAAAAGTCTTTGACCCAGTCCGGTTTTGTGAGGCCCTCCGCGATGAGCGCTTCGATTTTACGTTCCTTTTCACGGATTGCCTGCAGGCCATCAATGGCCGACGAAATTCTTTCCTGAGGCAAGACCACGACACCGTCCCGATCGCCGACGATAAGATCACCGGATCGAATGACAGCCCCTCCGATGCTGACTTCCAGCCCCACGGCGCCGGGTCCGTTTTTCTGGGGCGAGTTGGCTGTCAAGCCGCGGGCAAACACCGGCAAGCCGACCTGCTCGAGACCGGCAACATCGCGCACCGCACCATCTGTCACGATTGCAGCGACCCCGATATTTTTAAACATCCCGGCAATAAGGTCACCAATGACAGACGAACCGGTCCAGCCGCCGTTGGCAATAACGAGCACATCGCCGGCTTTGAGCACATCCATTGCCAGGTAGGGGGCCAGGTTATCGTCAGGCACGGTCTGGACCGTTACGGCCGGACCGGCAATCGGCGGAAAATCAAACATGGGTTTGATGCTGCAATCCAATGCCCCGCGACGGTTCTGGACATCCACCACATAGCCGGTAGGAACTTCGCTAAAAGGTTTCAGCAGCTCGGCCGATGGCCGGCTGAACTTCCTGTTGATCGTAATGATTGTTTCATTCGGCATTTTAAATCCTTTCAAATTGATAAACTCATAAACACTCACATTTTCGATTATTATTCATTGTGATTCATTGATATTAGGCGCCTTGAAATATTCTTTTGGTGCTTTTGGGTGACCACATTAAAAGTAAATGAATTTTAATTTTCCTTCAAAACAACGGATTTACCATAAATTATTGTCACCGGCACGCAATTGCCCGAGAGGATTCAGGGTCAAAAAGATGCACTCGGTTAACATCGACCTCAATACAGATTTCATCGCCCAGACGCGCGGTGCTGTCGCGGTCGAGACGGGCTCTAACGACCTCATCGACTGCTTCAATTTCAGTGATCAAAACAGTTTCTGCTCCCAATGCCTCGACGGCCGCTACCCGGGCCGTAATACCGTTTGGATGTTGGTGACGATCCTGTGGCCGAATTTCGCTGAGGTCTTCGGGTCTGATACCGAAAATCACCGTTCGATTCATGTAGGCGGACAGCTTGGTTGCATCCATGGCAGAAAGCGGCAAGGCATGATGTCCGAAACGGGCTGCCACACCATCTGCAGAAGCTTCAAGGCGGACTTCGAATAAATTCATGGGCGGATTGCCTAAAAATTTTGCGACAAATGTGTCGGCCGGCTCACGGTAAACCTGCAACGGCACGCCGACCTGCACCAGCTTCCCGTTATTGATGATGCAGATTCGCTGGCCCATGGTCATGGCTTCTACCTGGTCGTGGGTCACGTAAATCATTGTAGCGCCCAGCCGCTGATGCTGGTTGACCAATTCGTTACGCGTGCTGACTCTCAGAGCGGCGTCCAGGTTCGAAAGCGGTTCATCAAACAGAAATACCTTTGGATCCCTTACGATGGCACGGCCCAAAGCGACCCGCTGGCGCTGGCCGCCGGATAGCGCATGGGGTTTGCGCCCAAGAAAGGGGATCAGTCCCAACATGCCGGCAACATTTTCGACGCGGCGGACGATTTTATCCTTAGGCACCTTGCGGCGGCGCAGACCAAAGGCCAGATTATTGGCAACGTTCATATGTGGATACAGCGCGTAAGATTGAAACACCATGGCAATATCCCGATCCTTGGCCGGTATGTTGTTCATGACTTGACCGTCAATGTAAAGGGTTCCCCTCGTGATGGACTCCAGTCCTGCAATCATCCGCAGGGCAGTGGACTTGCCACAGCCGGAAGGTCCCAATAACACCAGGAACTCACCGTCGGCAATGTCAAGGTTAATCGCATCGACGGCTAGTTCTTGAGAACCGGGGTAGCGCTTGCTGACATTTTCCAATTTTACGACTGCCAAATTTCTTTCCTATTTTTAATTAGTTCAGATCTGGGATGGTGAAAATCATGAGATCTTCCGCAATTTTTTCTTTGTAAAGTGATCTCCTTTTTGTTCCTTTAAAATTTTGGATAGACCGGAGCGATATAACAAATCCAAAATCCGCAATCCTAAATCTAAAATTCTTCTTATTTCACCGCGCCGGCCGTCATACCTTGGATCATTTTTTCTGAGAAAAAAATGTAAATCAGAATGACGGGAATGACCGATATCATCACACCGGTGGCGATCATACCGACATCTTCCAAACGGTCGCCGTAAAACTTCTGAATTCCCAAGGGGAGGGTTCGTTTCTCATCACTGGCAATTAAAACAACGGCGAATAAAAATTCATTCCAGATATGGATGAAGTTTAAAATCACGGTGGTGGCAATCGCCGGCAGGCCGATGGGCAGCGTTAAGCGCCAGTAGGATTCAAAATTCGAATACCCGTCCATTTTGGCGGCATCATAAAGGTCCTGTGGCAGTCGCGAGAAAAAACCCTCCAGAATAAAGACGGTCAAGGGCATTTGCAATGCAATGTAAACCAGGATAAGCCCAAGGTGAGTGTCGAAAAGTCCGTAATTAACCAGGACCTGAAACAGCGAAATCATCACAATCTGGGGCGGGAAGATCAGTGTACTGAAAATCATAAAAAGTATCAGGCGGTTTCCCGGAAACCGGAAACGTGCCAGACAATGAGCCGTCATGCTGGCAATGACCGTCACAGCCAGTACGGCGATGGTTGTTACCATGACGCTGTTCCAGAAATACACACTGTAGTCTGATTCACTCCAGGCAACAGCGTACTTTTCCCAATGAAATTTTTCGGGAAAGGTGTATGGGTTGTCGCTGATTTCCGGGGTTGTGCGCAGGGACATCATGCTGACCCAAATAAATGGGCCGGCCGCAAAGGCCGTATAACCGGACAAAATGATCATCAATAATGCCCGTTTCCAATTGCGCACAATCAAACTCATCGATCAATACTCCAATTTTTCGCGCTGCCGCAGCAGGGTGTAAAGCGTCAGTACGAAAAATAACACCACCACAAACCAGACGGTGGCAATCGTCGACGGGTACCCCAGATCGAAGGTATTCCAGTCAAAGGCGCGTTTGTAAACATACGTGGCGACGGTTTCGGTGGACCACAGGGGGCCGCCGCCGGTCATGATCCAGACCAGATCAAAGATTCGCATTTTGCCCATAAAGGAGAGGATCAGCAAATTGAGCAGCGTCGGCCGAATCATGGGGATGATAATAAAAAACAATTTTTTAAACCACCCGCAATTGTCAAGCTCCGCTGCTTCCAGCACCTCGGCAGGCAGGGCCGAGACGGCAGCCAGAGAAACAACCATGTTAAAGCCGGTCCACATCCAGATCTGGGTGAACATGCAAGACCACAGCGCTGTTTTGGGATCACCCAGCCAGGTATGCGCATAATCTTCGAGTCCGATCCAGCGCAGCAGCCCGTTTAAAATTCCCCAGTCATAGTTGTAAATCCACATCCAGACGATGCCGACCACAACATAGGACAGTAGAACCGGTGTGAACCACAGCACTCTGAACACGCGGGCAAACGGGACCTTGGCATACAGGCAGAGTGCCAGCAGTAGACCCAGCCCGACTTCAATACAGGGCTGAACGGAGGCCCACAGCAGGGTATTTTTGACCGCCTTCCAGAAAGTCGGATCCTGGGTGAACAATTCGGCAAAGTTCGCTATGCCGACATAAGTAGTCCCCCCACCGGGTACGATGCGGTGAAAGCTGTTGTAAAAGGTGCGCAGCACCGGAAACGCCGTAAAAGCGGCATATATCAGCAAGGCCGGCGTCAAAAACAGCATCACCGTATTCCAACGGCAATGCAAGGGATCCAGCCGCATCCGGTTGCCCCAGTTTTTCAGAATGGATTCTGCTAGAGCCAAAGACGTTTTTATCCTGCTATCGTGATTCCGAGTTAGTTTCCATCCACAAATGGTCTTTTTGCCCAATCTCAGCGTCAATCTGCGCGCTTGCTTGTGCAACGTAGTAATCTAAGCCTCCGCACAAGCGCTTGATTTTCTTAAACTTGGACAAAAATCCTCAATTCTGGATTGGAAAACCCAAAAGTTGCCCTTCTTTGGCAACGGTCTCTTAATGACGGGCACGAGTTGACATCACCTAAAATAAGGAACATCAGGCGGAAAAAAGGCTTTTCAGCAGCTCATTTTCCGCCTTCGTTCACCAGGGATTAGAAATTGCCGCCTTAGGGCTTGTAGCAGGCGGCGTCCATCTGAGCGGCGGCGTCCTGCACCGGGATCAAGCCGGCCGGAAAAGCGACATTCATGATCTGTATCAGGGCATCCCGGCACTGTCCCTGGGCCAGTTGATGAGGCAGGCCAATGAAGACTTCGGTGCCCTCATTGCGAGCCATCAACTCTTCAAAATAGGGTTTGTATTTACCGGTGATTTTAGATGGGTCACCTTTCACCCCACCCTGAACCAAAACCTCGGTGAGCCAGCGGGACCCCATCTCGACAGTGGCCATTTCATTAAGCAAACCGGCCGCCAGCTCGGGATGCTTGGTGGCAGCGTTGACAGAATAACTGCCGCCGACAGCCGCTGTTTTGCAGTTGGGGCAGGCGGCACTGTCCGGTTTCGGAAACTGCATCACACCGAGCGGAAAGTCTTCGGGCTGGCCCCCTTTTTCCGGCGGGTTGAAGGCGCGCGTGGAATACCAGCTACCCATGGCGATCATCACCGCACCGGGCTTGAGATAAAAATAGCGGTGGGATTCTCCCAATTTCACCGTGGCAAAGCTTTTGGGATACAAACCGGCATCAATCAGCTCCTTTATCCAGGTGAGGGTTTCCATTACCCGCGGATCCTTGTAGGAGAGCTTACCGGCCAGGAGCTTGCCGTAATCTTCCTTTCCCAGCTTTTTAAGCAAGGTCTGGTAGGTCATGTAGTGACCCGGATAGGGACGGTCGCCAACACCTTGAGCCAGAGGGGTAATACCTTCGGCACTTGCTTTTTTGACAAGATCCGTGAACCCGGCCTGGTCGAATTGCGCATCGGCGGGGAGTTTTAAACCCAGTTTATTCAGCAGGTCTTTGTTGTAATAGAGTTCGACGGTCTGGGTCTCCAGTGGAAAGCCGTAAGTTTTGCCGTTGAATGCCCACGAATCGCGTGCCCATGGTTCAATGTTTTCCCAAGTGATCAGGTCGTCCAGGGCCAGCAAAAAATTGTTGTCAATGTATTCGGTTTGATTCACCTCGGTATAAAAAATATCCGGTGCCTTGCCGGCGCTTAGGGCAACTTTCAAGGCCGAGTACAAGGCTTTTTTCTGGTACCAGGTGATCTTCACTTTGACACCCGGATTTTTGGCCTCGAAATTCTTGGCGGCCGTCTCGACAAAATTTACCTTGGTTTCGTGGTCGGCCCAGTGGCTCCACAAGGTGACGACGGTCTCCGCCTGGACCGCAGATGTCAGAAAAAGAGCCGCCATCGTTAACCCGACTGCCAACGTTATCCATGATTGTTTTTTTCTCTTCATTGAATTCCTCCTTTCATTTTCCCGGCAACTCGTGTAGTGACGGGCCTTGTAAAAAGAATTTTGGCTTCATGTTACTTTTCTTCTGATAGCGTGTGCCATCACAATTTTTATAAAATTATTCTGAGCGCGCTTTAATTTGATCTTCCTATGTTGAAAAGCAGTTGCGCTTCTTGCATTTCTGAGCGAGTTATAAAAAATGAGCCAACATTCTTTTGATTAACTCCCTTGATAAGCCACCGGCATTTTTGAATTTTAGATCAATGAGCCGTGATCACCTTGTAACGGTAGAACCTTTTCAATTCTCATCGCGTTAAGGCGGGGTGGCTTATCAAGGGAGTTATTCTAAAGGTTTTCATTATCGAAGTAATGCTGCCTGATGTTGACATCAAAATGTTCCTCCACCCAATGGATGGCCAATTTGGAATTGCGGTCCTCAATGGCGCTAACGATATTGGCATGCAACTCCAGCATCGGTTCGATGCGACTCGGGTCTGCTTTTAAGTATGCTTCGCGCATATTCAAAAACAGCGGCTGCTGGTTAACCTTGATCAGTTCGTCCAGCAGCGCGACAATGGCCGCGCTTTTGGTGGCGCGGGCGATGGCCAGGTGAAATTCACGGCCGAATAATATAAAATCTTTGTATTGACCGTCGCGCCCCATCGCATATTTTTTCTGCCAGGCTTCCTTGATGGTTTGAATATCCTTTTCGTCGGCATTCTCAGTGGCCAGGTGGACAATACCGATCTCAAGCGCTTTGCGGGCCTGTAACAACTCCAGAGGACTTTGGCTTTCTTCGAGCAGCTGGAGGGCCCTGAACATGGAATCATCAAATCCGCCGGGATCGGTAACGTATGATCCATCGCCCGGACGGCTTTCCAGGATGCCGACAATCTGCAGGGCACTGATGGCTTCTCTGATTGACGGACGACCGACTCCCATTTGTTCCGCCAAGGTTCTCTCCGGCGGAATTTTGGCACCGGATTTGTATTCCCCGCGCTTAATCTTTTCGAGAATCTGTTCGGCAATTATCGCACTTTTTCTTTGGAACTTCACCTGCTTGATTTTTTCAAATTCCACCGGTTCTATCCTCAATTCATTGTTATTGCCCATGTCTTATGGCCATGCAAAAGAACCGTATTTGTCATGCCGAACCTGATCAGGTATCCAGAATACAGATTCGCAAAATATTGCGACGTAATTTTTCACCACAGGGCACCGAGAGCACAGAGAAAAGCTTTAAGATAAATCCTCTTTGAATTCTGTGCTCTCGGTGGTTAATAACTGACTAAAATACGTAGACGAATTTACGATACCAAGCACTAAGCAACTATAGATCGGATAAATGGCTCCGCAATTTCCATAAACTTGGCGGGATCCTCCACCAGGAAATGACCGCCGAAACCCTCGATGATTTGTAGTTCAGCGTTTGGGATCCGGTCACACACCTCACGGGCCATCGACACCGACGGTCCGGCATGCCAGTTGTCCAACTCTGTCGCCATGACCAGCGTCGGTGCACGAATGCGGCCGAACTCCTCGTCGGTAATCCAGTTCCGGCGCAGGGCCCGGACCCAATTGATAAATACATCGGGATCGGTCTTTACAAACTTGTCGCCTTTCATCCGCGCGGCCACCATTTTTTCCACCTGGTCGAAATGTTGTCCGATAAACCCTGAGCTCAGGCCCGCCATCACCCAGTAGTAAGCATACAGTTCCCGCTGTGGATGTTCGAACAGAACCCGTTTGAATTCTATGGCTTTATTCACCTTGCGCATATCCGCCAGTTCGAAAAAGGGATCTAACAAAATACAAGATTGGATGTGGTCTGCAAAATTGACGGCACATCTCATGGCAATCTGGGTTCCACCGTTCCAGCCGAAGATGTGAAATTTTTCGAATCCCAGAAAAGCCGCCACCTGGACGCAATTTTCCGCAAGCATTCGAAATCCCTCTCCGGGGGCATCCCTGCGTCTGGCCCCCGGCAGTCCCTGCAGGTCGAAGTTGGCCACTGTGAAGTAACGGGCAAAATCCCCCCAGATCGTATCCCAGATGCCCATTGCCTGGGAGGCCATCCGCGTCAGGATGATCAGCGGTTTACCCTCTTGTCGGGTCATATTGACGGGGATCCCATCAATGTTGATAACTTCTTTTTCAACTGTCATAAAAGTGTTCTTTCTTAAAATTAAACATGCGCGCCGATGGAAGCCAAAATACCAGCATTACCGGTCTTACCAATATGGTGACGACCATAGTTTAATCTAAACTTGATGTCAAGAGAAGAAGGATCTCGGTAAGCATTTCGATGAACATGATCTGAAGCTAATATCACAATCACTTGTCTTGTATAGGGGGAGACTGTGCTATGGAAACGATGGAGAAATGGGGCTTACATCAAAATTGAAATACCATATTTCATAACCGACAATAAGTTTGCTTAGTCAACAACGTCCCCTATTTACAGGTGAATTGAAGGGTGTAGATACAAAGGATAGTTGTGATCTTGCCAGACTTGCGCGCACACATTCTTATCGCGTGAAAGCTTCCGGTGGGTGAAAACTGAGGTTCAAAATTAAACATTTCACAGGAGATGACATCGGAGTTGGTGCGGACTACGTCAAGGGAAAATGGGTCACAATCGAGAATCGTAGCAAGATCGAGACTGGACACACCTGCACCGGAAATTTTAAGCTGCCGACTACCCTCAATATGTCCGAGGGTATGGGATCGTTGCAACTTATTTTTTCGCGAGGATTGGGAACTAAAGGCGTTGATTACGAGTTTTTTATGGAACCCGCTTAGAGTCAGGGCAAGCCATTATAAAGCGTGAGGCAGGGTGGGATCTATTGGGAGCTTACTCTGCCGATCGCTGGTTGCGCAATAGGGACAACACCCCGATATTTAAAATTCCAGTCCCACGACAAACGTCAAATATTGGTTTCGTAGCTCGGAAAGAATCTTGAACTCAATATTTAGGGTGTCAAACAAATTTGCAGAGAAAGAGTCTAAGCTGCAAATCCACTTTACATTAGACTGAGCCATCCCTCCCGAAACGTTTCCCCGTTCTGGCTATCTCAAACAAATTTATAACTATATGTCAAACACTTATATCTATTGATCACATAAAAATATTAAATGCCACAAAGTGGCGTACAAATTGCTTTATGTGTTGGAAAATGGCAGCGGTGACCTAACGGTGGTATTGGAAAAATCGAAATTGAGGCCACGCTTTAGGGAGGAACTAATGGAAACACATCCTGAAATCATGGATGACAGCAAGGTCAATGGTAGTCTTAATTTAAAAGTATCCGTCAAGGAGGAAATATCCGGCCTTTTCATCATTCATCCCATTGGTTCCATTAATACAATTACATATCCAATCTTGAAGAAGAAAATAGATTGGATTCTTGAATCATGGCCTGAAATAATTTTAATAGACATGAAACAGGTCAGCTACGTCAACCTCAGGGGGCTACGCGTTGTACTCAAAACCATCATGGAGATGAATCGGCGTGGCGGCAAAGTTTATCTTACGAATCTGCAACCCGAAATTAAAGAGATGTTTGACGTCATGAACGACGCATTGCCGAAATGGTTTTTTGAAAGTCGAAAACAAATGGCAATTTATCATGATGCGATTCATAAAAATTGCTCCGGCAATAGGACCAAGGGGTGCATTCGAATGGGAAATTTCGGTTTTGATGTCGCTGGCCGTTCCGCCGCATTAGCATTGTAAAGATTCGATAGGGTGCCAAACAAATTTATAAGGCAAGTTTCAAAACTGCAAAGTCGCTTTACAGTATTTATGAACCATCCCTCCCGGAAAGTTTCCCTGCCAAGTTTATCTTAAAAAATTGTATAAACATGTCAGAGACTTACACTTTCCGATTACAAAACATTACCAAAGTCCACAATGCGGCATACTTATTGCCACATTTGCTGAAGCAATGGCACTGAGGATCTATCGATGGTGTTTTTCCTAAAAAGAACTCAAAATACCGTTTTCGATAGGATGGGTATTGTACAAGGTGTTCGACATCACATTCAAGAATCCGTTCCAACCTTATTGGCTTTAATTTTCTCAACTTATAGAGGAGGTGTGAAATGAACAAACGATCGTTGATGAATCTGGTAAACACCGTTTCTAAAGACCATCTGAAAATCAATAGAATTCGTCAGTCCGATTCGTACATCAAGGATCCAAAGGTTCTGGATAGATTGTGCCGCGAGGCGATTGAAACTGACAATCACCGTTTCCGGGAGGCTTTGATCAAAACCTTGAAAAGCAACCCAGACGAAGCCAACCGCCGCTTCTCTCAGGTTGCCCTATGTGCAAAAGATCCGATACACAGACGCTGGGCATTGATCAATCTCAGTCTGATGGAATGTCGCGACGCCAGAGAAGCCGTCATGCAAGGATTGAGGGATACCCATCGATCAGTTCGGATCGCGGCGGCATTCAATACGGGTTTATACGACGACAGCGATATGGTGAATGCCTTTGAGATCTTTTTTGAACGCAACCGGTTCTCGCTCGTCTTAGACGGTCTGCGTCAGGCAACCAAACCGTTTTGGCCGCTGATCGATAAAGCCAAAGAGACATACGTGGCGATTGATCTGTGGTTGGTACTTCATTTCCGGCGCCAGCCCGGGAAGCTGCCGATGATGAGCGAAGCGTATCGGATCATTTTCAGCACACAACCCAAAATGGATTAGAGATATCGGATGAAAATCGTTGAATATGTTTTCCTAAACCGCACTCAATTCCATTTGGCGCTGATAAAGCCGGCTGTAGAGACCGCCGCGCTCCATCAGCTCTGTGTGATTGCCGGCTTCAACAATTCTGCCGGCATCCAGGACCAAAATTTTGTCCGCATTTCGAATCGTGCTCAGGCGGTGTGCGATGACCAGGGCCGTACGCCCTTTTAATACTCTCTCCAAAGCCTGCTGAATCAGGTACTCGGCTTCGGCATCCACGGACGAGGTGGCTTCGTCTAAAATGAGGATTTTTGGATCGGCCAGAATCGCCCGGGCCAGGGCCAGTCGCTGTTTTTGCCCGCCACTTAGCTTGACGCCCCGTTCCCCCAGCTCGGTATCGAAGCCTTCGGACAGCTTGGTGATGAAATCATAAGCATTGGCTGTTCGGGCGGCCTCTATCAGTTCGTCTTCCGTGGCATCCGGTTTGCCGTAAAGCAAGTTTTGGGCAACGGTATTGTTAAACAGGAAAGAATCCTGCAGCACGACGGCAATCTGACGTCGCAGGGAGGCCAGCTGAATATCACGCAGATTATGGCCGTCTACGGTGACGTTTCCCTGGATGGGATCATAAAATCTGCAAATCAGATTGGCAATACTGGTTTTGCCGGCCCCGCTAGGACCCACCAGGGCGACCATTTGTCCCGGCTCCATTTTGAAACTGATGCCATGCAAAACTCGATCACCGGTACCATAGCGAAAGGTAACCTGATCAAATACCATCTCACCGCGGATGGCGGGGAGCTCCCTCGCATTCGGGGCGTCTATGACCTCGGTGGTTTCATCCAGCAATTCAAATATTCGCTCACCCGCTGCGATGGCTTCCTGAAAAATATTATCCACTTCCGTTAAACGATCGATGGGATCATAAAAAGAGGTGATATAAGCCAGAAACGCCACCAAGGTACCCAGGGTCAGTTGGCCGCGCACCACCATCACGGCGCCCACCGCCAATACAGCAACGGCTCCCATGGCGCTTACAAAACGGATGATCGGAAAAAAAATCGACCAATAACGAATCCCTTTTACCCGGGCATGATAATAGCGTTCGCTTTCGGCTGCAAAGCGTTTTCGTTCTTGATCCTCCCGCGCAAACGCCTGAATGACCTGGATGCCCGACAGATTGTCCTGAAGTTTGGCATTGATGTTTCCCAGCCGGGCCCGCACGCCGCGGTAAACCGGTCGTATTTTCGTGTTGTAATGCCGCAAAGCCAAAACCAGAATGGGTATCGGGATGACGACCAGGACAGCCAGGCGGTAATCCAGCACAAAGAGAATAATGGAACCACCTACCAGCCGGATCAAATCCACGGCCGTCAGCGCTGAACCATGGGTGACAAAATGTTCCAACGCACTGAGGTCATTGGTAACCCGGGACATTAGTTCGCCGGTCGAAGTTCGCTCAAAAAAAGAAAGCGACATTTTTTGCAGATAGGCATACAGCCGGATACGCAAGTCCAGGATGAACTTTTCGCCCAGGGTATGACGCACGTAATTGTCGCCGATCTGAACAACTTGATACAGGGCGTAAGCGCCAATTAAACCGATGATCAACACGGACAGGTAACTCAAATCACGCGCGGTGATGACCTCATCCACAATCGATTTTTGAAAAAGCGGCGGCACCAGTTCCAATCCGGCGCGCACGACCAATAAAACGGCGCTGATGATGATGGTCTTCCAGTAGGGCGCTAAAAGAAGAAATAGCCTTTTTAGAATCTGCATATAATGGTTCCTGAATTCACCCCAAGATTGCAAGGTTAGTTATTCATTATCTGACAACATGTTGTAATATAAGAGCCTATACCCGGATAAACCGGAAATAACAAATTACAAGCACCAAATGACAAATAAATTCCAATATCCAAATCTCAAATAAGATCAAGCACCAATTGTTTGGAATTACTGAAATTCGGTTATTGTGATTTGCCCTTCGACTTAGCTCAGGGTGATGAGCTTGTCGCACCATTTGGTATTTGGCGTTTGATATTTGGAATTTTTTAGAGCTGAAACCTGAACAACGCACCTGAACCCTTCATTTCCTTACAAAATAGTCTGGAGAAGACTCAACCCAACCTACGAAATACAACGATAAATCACAGCTAGAAGAATACTGAGTTTCATGAAGTTTCATTTAAGTGCCGCCTCTGCTCGTGTGCGTCCAGTCTGATCAAAAAAGAAACTTAAAAAAAAATGTCGAATGAAGGAATCCTATCGATTTATAGGTATTAAATAAGCAGAGCGAAGCCTCCGGCTCGTAGGGGTTGTAGCGCCTACGCCTCGGAGAGCGACAACCGCAATTCGTCAATCGTCATTCGTCGTTCGTCATTCCATAAAGTTTCATAAAAGCCTACCGTGGTGACCAAAGCACCATACGCGGTTTCTTGCCTAACTGTTTGGACAACTCTTCCAAGGGTCCCCATTGGATGACGTTCGCCATGCAGTGCTGAACGCAAGCCGGCTGGAGGCCTTTTTTGGTGCGCGGCGCACAGAGCACGCACAGCTCGGTTGGAAACGGCAAAAAGCACAGGTAGGCCTTGCCTTTGGGCAGCGGTTGTACCTGCTCGATGACCTGCATGCCGGATGATCCCGCTTCATGACCGTACTCCTGGCAACAGGCCACCCGGCAGGCGTAGCAGCCGGTACAGTATTCATAATCAATTAAAAGACCATATTGTGGTTTTTTCGCCATGGCTTATCGCTCCAGGTTACCTGCTATATAAATGCGGCACAAATTGTGTTTAATCGGGGCACCCAGGCCGTCCTTACCCTGATCGCCCATGGGCAACAACATATTTATGTTATGTTCCCAAGTCCCGTAAAGTTCCGGCTCGGCACCCTTTTTTTCCGGATACCACCAGGCGTGGGTGGCCATCACCATCCAGGGCGGCACCACCAGGGTCACCTTGGCCTTGAAGCGCGCCCGTCCCATCCAGTTTTCAACCCATACCCACTCACCGTCACCGATGTCGTGTTGTTCAGCCGTCTCCGGGTGAATCTCCACCACAGGGTCCGGGTCGATGGATCTCAACCAGGGTATCTGGCGGTGTTCCGAGTGAAAGTAGACCGGCGACCTGCGTCCGGTGGAAAGGATGAGCGGATACTCTTTTGCCAGGTCCGGGCGGCTTACCGGCGTCCAGGGCGGTTCCTCATGATGGGGCAGCGGGTCAAGACGCCACTCTTCACGCAAGGTCGAATATAGCTCGAAAAGACCGGTCGGTGTCGTAAAGCCCGGCTTGCCGTCCGGGCGCAGCAGTCCCTTTTCATGTCGGTGGTAAGGAACACTCGGATGGCCTTCGGGCGCAAGCGCCCAAACTTTTTCCTGAAGCTGTTTGTAAGACATTCCCGAGGGCTTGATAATCTCGTCATAAAGCTCGTGGATCGTGCCCCATTTGAAATCCGGGTCAAAGCGACGGGCCAACTCGAAGTTGATCTCCACATCCGGTTTGCAATCCTCGACCGAAAGGGCTTTGTTAATGCTCTGAAGCGGCACCCACCAGCTACGCACGCCGTCTTTTTCTAAAAAGCTGGCGGCCGGTAAGACCACATCGGCATACTGGGTGGTGGCATTGGGAAAGAGATCCACCGCCACAATAAAATCCAGTTTCTGCAAGGCTTCGCGCCAGCGCTTGGGATCCAGGCCGATATTGCCTAAAAGGTTGCAGGTTTGAATCCACAATCCTTTGATCGGATATGGCTTTTCGCTGAATATTTGTTCCAGGGTGAGATCGGTTTGCGTCCGCCAGACGAAGCGGTTAAACGGACCGTAACGGTCGGCACCGATGCGGGGCTTGTCCTGCTTTTGGTCTTTGAGCTTGATGACGCCTTCGGCGCCGGGCAAGGCATAGGCCACGGCGTTGAAGGCCGGCCGGGTGAAAACATTGCCGCCGGGAACATCGAGGTTGCCGGTGATGGCCCAAAGGGTGGCGATGGCATGGCACAGCGGTGAGATACCGGGGGTCATGTCAATGGGCACCCCCCAGTGGATGGCGGCCGGTTTGCTGTTGGCGTATAGGCGTGCGGCGGCCTGGATGTCTTTGGCAGGCACTCCCGTGGTCTTTTCGACTTCATCCAGTGGATATTCTTCCACCCGAGCTTCTAGACCATCCCACACCGTTTTACATTTGATGGTGGACCCTTCGGCCAGGCGAATCTCAAACCGGCCGGAAAGGGCACAATCCGCCTTCGTTTCCGAATAGGCCACCGCCCCGGCGTCCCAGATCACCGGTGCTTCTTTCAGTCGATCCCATGCCAGATAATTTGTCTCCGAACCGGTTGCATCAATATCCGACTCGCGCAATAGCATGCCCGTGTCTTCCCGGATGAGATGAGGACCGTTGGTCCAGCGCTTCAC
>JARFPZ010000293.1 GCA_029288035.1 Desulfosarcina sp. | reverse complement strand
TCATTTTGTCTATCTAATGCGGCGTTAGCGCCTGCGAGGATTAAAAAAGCATCCAGGTTATCCTTATCAGTCTTGAGGACTTCCTTGGCCGACTCGATCGCTTCTTCGTATCGTATGTGCCATTTCCCCGGTCACAAGCTTGATGTCCAAAGCCTCAACGATCCGTTCGGTGATTTCAGCCTGAATAGCAAAAATATCGTCGATCTTTCTATCATAACGATCAGCCCACACCTGGCGGCCGTTGGCAGTCTCCAAGAGCCTGGCGGTGATGCGGACACGATCACCCTCTTTGCGGACCCCACCGTCCAAAACGTGGCTGACACCGAGTTGATGACCGAGATCGCGTATTGAGGGTGCTTGCGATTTGTAGCTAAACATCGAGATTTCGCTGATAAGAAAAAGTCCCGGGATCCTGACCAGGGCAGTCATGATGTCCATGGTTAGACCGTCGGCGAAATAATCCTGTTTGGTATCAGCACTGAGGTTCACAAATGGAAGAACCGCAAGGGAAGGTTTCTTAGGAAGTGGCAATGATCTCTCTTGATCCGGGCTTGCCTCAGTCATCATGGTTGTTGTATCATCTTCTTGCTCGACCACCTTGTATACTCTCACCCGGGTGGGGATATTCTTAAGTTTTTTCGTTCCGATGTCAACAAAACCAACGTCAAGTTTGCTGTGAACTTGGGTGTAGACAAACTCTGAGATGCAGATGCCTCCGGGTTCAGCGAGACCCTCTAATCGAGACGCTATATTTACACCATCCCCGTATATCACATCCTTATCAATCAGAATCTCGCCTAAATCGATACCAATGCGCAAATGCATTTGTCGATTTTCAGAAAGCTTGGTGTTTAAGTGACCAAGAGTGTTTTGAATTTTCACCGCACAATCCACTGCATTGAGAGCACTTGAAAACTCAGCCAACATATTGTCGCCAATAAAATCTACCACTCGACCTGAATTTTCATGCACTACCGTACTTATTTTGTCCCTATAGGCTGACAGCGTGCGAATGGTTGCGACCTCATCTTCTGACATGAGCCGACTGTAGCCAACCACATCGGCACTAAGGATGGCAGCAAGTTTGTGCTTAAAACCTTCCTGAGTCATTAACGTCCTCCAGAAATTTAGGTTTTTAAACAGTGATGGGGATCGAAGTCTGATGTGTTCTCAGATGTATAAATACCAAATGGAAATAAAAGGTCAATTATTTTAATATGAAAGGTCGATTCGATGCTAAAGAAGAACCAATTTTGTGGTTACAGCGGGTACTAAAGTCATTGTTATCCAGTTTGAAACGTTGTTCAGATTGACATTAATAATCTAAAAGAAAAATGAAACTCAAATTGATAGATTACCATGACAAATTCACAATCTCGCCGGGCTATAGATTGGGTAATCGGAAAACTATATTTTAAGCTGAGTGTGGATTGCGTGCCTTAGTCGATCATGGCCAATTTACTAAATTTATTGTAGAATTGTTCGGCTAACACACAACCGGTCCGCCTATCTTACAATATATCGCAATTTTTTTACTTGATCTTTGCGTGCGGTTTATGGCCGGATTTCGAGGCGGGATGAAAATATCAAATTCAGGCCGATTTAAATCCAGAAAGGGTTAATTCAAAAGGTCAGAATTACCCCTCCCGGCTGGGATATAATTTGAGTATCCAAATGCTTTCGTGCGGCTGGTTGATGATTTTTTCAGCAATCACGATTTATTGCTTGAAGGTATACGTTTACATTATCTGTAAAAAATAGGCCGCCAGATAGTTGGTTTTTGTTGGAGATATAAAAGAAACCTGCGCTCGTTTATAACCTAAGATAAAATAATAAAAGTTCAGATTTTGATTGATAAAGGCCAACCACCAGATATTGGGGTTGGCCTTTTTGATTCTGGGACCTCTATGTGAGTCATATTAATTTTTCGGCTGCCAAGACATGAATGTCTCCACGGTCTCTTTGCTCTCCGGCCTGAGATTTTCGATACCGCCGTAAGGGCGACCCTTGCCTAACTTTAAATGAGGGTATTTGGCGATGGTCATCATGTGGCGTTTTGCCATATCCTGGAAACTCGCACCCGACCAGAGCGCAATCCCAACCAGAGGATGTTCCTCGCGTGGGTCGCGGTAGAGATTGTACGCCGGCGCGGCAGCTCCCGGAATGCCCGGTAACGGCATGTGCATCTTGAACTCCTGCTTGACGATTGACCGCAACACCTCGTTTTCATAGATGTAGACATAATCCCGACGGCCATAATGCTCGCCGTTTAACAAAAGGGCGGTCTGGTCGATGCCGTCAATGACACGGTCGCGCGGGATATATTCCGTTGCCTGGGCTACGCGTGCAAAAGTTGTGTACAGATCGGTCACATGGATGATGTCACCGGCCGCGCTGCCAGGTTCGATGACTCCCGACCACCGGGCAAAGGCATCCACTCGGACGCCTCCTTCGAGATGGTTCGTCTTGCCTCCGCGATAGATCAGCTGACTCAGTCCGGACGTTCCTTCATAGTGGTACATCAGGCCGTTGTCCGCCATCAGCACAATCAACGTGTTCTCAGCGAGACCAAGCCGGTCGACTTCGTCGAAGATATCGCCCAGCCAGCCATCGATCAGCTGCAGTTTTTCTGCATGAAATCCGCCGTTCAACGATTGGTTCTGCTCCCCGTCATGGACGAAGTTGAGTGGCCACAGCGGCCAATATTGCAAGAAGAACGGCTTATCCTGTCTGGCGAGGGCTTGTAGCTGTTCGAGCGTCTGGAGCTGGTAGCGTTCATTCATCTTGATATAGTGTGCCTGGGTCCATTCTTCTCCCGGTTTCAAGTCAACCTCACGCGCCTTCTCACCTTTTTTGGCTTCCAGGCCAGTGACCAACCCATAGGGTTTGAATTTTTTGTCGATTGCAAACTCACCAGATTGAGTTTTATGGTGCCAGCCAAGCAGATTATTTGACTGAGCGCCTTCCTTGGTCATCAACGAAAGCTGTACCTGCTGATGAAGAGGAAAGGCTGCGTAATCGAAGCCTTGATTGTGAGGGTATGATTCCTCGATATCTCCCTGATGCCATTTGCCGACATGAGAAGTCTTGTAACCTGCCTTCGAGAGCACCTCCGCGATGGTGACTTCTTCTGCGGGCAGCCCCTCACCGACCAGCGCCACTTTGACCTCTTTGAGACCGGTGCGAACGGGATGGCGCCCTGTAAGCATGGCAGCACGCGTCGGCGTGCAGGACGGCTCGGTGTACATGCGCATCAAAGATACCCCCTCTTCCGCGAGCTTGTTTATTCTCGGGGTGCTGATACCGGTAACGTAGTTCATCGCCCGGTTTCCCATCTGGCCGAAACTCACGTCGTCGATGAGGATGTAAAGGATGTTCGGCCGCTTGCCTCCATTTTTCTTGCGAATTTCAGCCAGCTTTATATCTATTTCCTTATCCTCATCGGCCCACTTTTCGCCGTATTGAGCTTTAAGGAAATAATATTCTCCATCGTGAATGATATCCGTGGCGGCCAGGACTGATGCTCCAGGCATTAGAAAAAAGGTGATGGTCAGAAGAATCCACAAACTGTATTTCATATCCCCCCCTAATTTTTGTTATTATGTTTACAGATTTTATTTTGAATCTCGGCTTTAACAATCGCATCATTCACGATACACACGATAGTGTACTTGTCAACTCTGCTCTAAATGGCATGCACCTGCCAGGATACGATTCCAGATCAGAGTGTGAAGAAATCCAGTATAATATGGTCAGATAGGATATCGAAAAACTGGTGATTACATAAATCCCAATTAAGATATCGCATAATTTTGGCGCATTGTGATTTATTGAGAGTATCCGGGCCCAAGCTGAAGTTGTGATATGATCTAATTTCCAAACTCGATGGGTGTTCCGACCACCGATTTTGCCATTGTATGCAGTTCGTATTTAACCAAATTGAAAAACGACATGCTTACGTTTTCTAAATCCTTTATATGGTTTGAGGTCCATATTCAACAATTTTTGCGCTTAAAAATTTTGCAAATATCCGATCCTTCCAATTCGCGGTGTGTGGATTAATTTTTCAATTCCACCAAAAATTGATTCACGACATTTTGGGTTGGACGAACAAATCTAAAACACCCGGCCGTTGTTGATTTCCCCTGGCCAATCTAAAATTGGTGTCGATTGTGGATTTCGTGCCTTAATCAAATCTTTTGAAATAATTGATTTTATAGTGTATTTGTTCGGGTAATATGCAATCGTTCCCCATTGTTGCAATAATTCGCAATTTTTACTGGAAGGCATGTATTTTGTACGCGGCTTATGCCCGGATATTAAGGTGGGATTAAAAGAAGGTATAAGCAGATTAAAAACGATTGTCTGCTGTAAGGTATGATTTGAGTAGCACTTCATTTAACCTATTGCTATCATCAAAGATATATAGCAACTGCGTTGCCGGTAGCAGATATTTGCCATTTCATTTTATAGGGTAGCAAAATTTACCAATGGACGACAAAGATTGGGAGTATCATCATTGCAGTCGAGACTCCACCGACCACCGCATGGGTGTTTTTATCACTTTGTAAAGCTACGGTTGCCAGGAAACCTACCGTTGCTAAAGATTCTAAAATCATGTGCATATTGTAACCGGTAAACCCCTCACCAAGATCAATATATTCGCCATATTCATAAAAACCAATAGCCGTGGTTATCAACGATAATCCGGCTGTGGTATAGCCGGCAATTTTATGAATATCTCCTGATGAGGATGACACGGCTGTGATTCCTGCTAACGCCGCAGTTCCATAACCCAAATATTTATGAGCAGAACTTAAGTCAATATCTTGTGACTGGGAATTTGCAGAGTTTCTATAAGAAATTGTTGCAGTCTCATCCTGGTGGGTTTGATCGGAAGATAATAAATCGACAAAATATTCCTCCTTTAGATCAAATAGATACTCACCATCAGCAAAACTATTTTTTCCAGCTTCATCTTCGTTGAATAAGCTTTTAAATGAAGAATCTTCAGGATATATGCCCTTAGAAATCAGAACAGCTTTATCTTCGGCTACTCCGAAATTAGCCTTTAACAGCAAGAAAAAAAATATCGTCGTTAGAAAGACACAGCTCTTTTTGAAAATGCGATGTTTACACATTATCCTTCCCAAAATAATCTAATAAAAATCTGATGATTTCAAGTTCAATTTTTATGGCTCAATGACCTGAAAATGCCATCTCCCAGCTATCGGTTTTTATCTGAATAATGCAGATACTTTCTGAATGCACGCACACTATCGTAAAGGGGATTCTGGTGTCAAATTAAAATCATGAAAATAGGGGAGTTGTAAATAAAAAAGGGCAAAGACAGGCTGGCAGATTCACCCCGGTCCGTTCAGATATATTTTATAAATCTCACGGATTTTAGCAGATTGATATGTTGGACATCAAGCAGTTAGCATCACCGGCAGCCTGAGAGCCAAGAAAGGTGATATCACAAATTATTAATCGGAACTATGATCGAAAAAAAATAACCGAAACGTAGACTCTTTCAGAGTTATTTCACCAATTACCTGTTAAACCCGATGAAGTTGAAAAGTTTATCAGGTTTCTTATTGAAAAAAATTTGATTATTCCTATACGAGCTTAATTAACCTGCTTCACTCGAAGCAGCCCACAGATTTATATCTCCCTCTATTGCAAATTTGTCAATTTCTTTTAGTTCTTCAGAAGAAAAATCCAGATTTTTAAGGGCCTCTACATTCTGCTCAATCTGATCAATACTGCTGGTACCAACCAAAACCGAAGTAACTTGAAGATGCCTCAAATTCCAAGCAAGGGCCATTTGTGCAAGGCTCTGTCCTCGACTTTGAGCAATTTTGTTTAAATTTTTGATATTAGAGAGGTTCTTTTCTGTAAGCAGTTTTCTACTAAGGGCAGTACCGCTTTTTCCTGCCCTGGAGTCCGCAGGGACTTCATCAATGTATCTGTCACTGAGCATACCTTGTGCAAGAGGAGAAAAGGCTATACACCCAACACCTTCTTTTTCGAGAATCCCGAGAAGTTTTTCTTCAACCCAGCGGTTTAACATGGAGTAGGAGGGCTGATGAATTAGCATTGGTGTACCTAATCCTCCTAATATCTTAACGGCTTCCTCTGTCTTATCAGCTGAATAGGAGGAGATTCCCGCATAGAGGGCTTTACCCTGTTTTACAGCAGAATCGAGTGCCCCTATTGTCTCTTCCAATGGGGTATCCGGATCAAATCTATGACTGTAGAAAATATCAACGTACTCCAAGCCCATCCGTACAAGGCTCTGATCAAGACTTGCAAGTAAATATTTACGGGAACCCCAGTTACCGTAAGGGCCGGGCCACATATCGTATCCTGCCTTTGTAGATATTATCAATTCATCTCGGAAAGGAGAAAGGTCCTGTAGCAATATTTTTCCAAAATTCTCTTCTGCTGATCCATAGGGAGGGCCATAATTGTTGGCTAAATCAAAATGCGTGATCCCCAGATCGAAGGCCCGTAGGACCATCTGCCGGGCAGTTTCAAAAACATCTGCTCCACCAAAGTTATGCCACAGTCCAAGCGAAACAGCAGGCAGTTTCAGACCACTACGGCCGCATCTGTTATAAATCATGGTATCGTAACGATGTTCATTGGGTGAATAAATCATTTATCTCTCCAAATTGAAAAGTATTGATATGAGAAGTTAAGAACATTTTATTCTGATTTTTGTTAGAGTGCTATCCCGTTATTTTTATTCTGGCTTATATTTTTCGCCAGCTCTCATGGACCTAAAAAATCAACACACAACGGTGCTGTTCTCCCCGTACAGATTTTTAGTCATTTATTAACCTAATATCAACTTTTGATATATGGACTTAGTCGAAACCTTTAAATTATTTGATTTTATTGTGTATTTGTTATGGTTATACACAATCAGGCAGCCCATTTCTTGCAATAAATCACCATTTTTGATGGGCGGCTTGAATTTTATGCGCAGTTTATAGTAGGATTCTTGGGTAGGATTAATTTTTAGTATACCCAATGTATAATTCCAATCACTGCGATAGCGATCATGAGGTGTTCCCCAACAATTTTCCAAGGTGGTTCACTCTGGGATTTTGCGATAATGTAGCTCAGTAGTGAAATAGTCGCCACCCTTATTTGCTTGATTGTATGCTTGTTTTCAGCATCCTCTGAAACCTGGATACCCAGGGTATCGGAAAAAGCGTCGGCTATGGCGATTGTCAGAATTCCAGCAAGAACTACAATCTTTGAATGCGTTCATGAGTGTAGACCGACCATTAGACCGAGGCTCTTGTCGACCCCGCCGACGTCAGCCTGAAAGAAATGCCTGTGCGTAAAGAATCTTTCGTCTGTTTGTCCTCTCTGATGTGCTCCTCGTATTATGTCAGCGCCGGAAATATGTTGGTGAGCGACTCAAAGTATTTGGTTGAGGGGTCAGCACTTGGGAATCTTAACATCGTCATCATCATAAATTCCTTTCTCGGCTGTTATGTGACAGGCTGTACAGTTCGCCATAGATCCAATGGACTCACGTTTAAAAACAGTTGGGTCCAATTCATGATGCTTTCTGCGGATATAGGGTATGTCAGTGATACGCAAGGGTACTTGGTTTCCTAAACATCTCATGATTTTTTTCGATCGCTTGGTTGAAGAATTTTCCGCTCCATTCGTTTTAAGATAATCTGAAATGGTTTTTATCGCATCCGGATCGACCTCAATTTCGTCTCCGAAATGGTTATCGAGCTGATTTAAAATTTTCAGCCATGAAGCGGATGGTAGTAATTCGGGCTGATATGCTAAATGGCACTCACCACATGTTTCTTTATAAGCCTCGTTGGTCACCGGTTTCAGATAATCGTCACGATCATGGTCGTCATTATCATCATAAACTTTCTGAGATCCCCCTCGATACCGGTGTCTTTTCCTGTAGCGATTATCATCAGCAAAAGCGTCAAGAATTAAACTGAGACCTAAAAGAAGTGATATTGCACATACGACATATCTTGTATAATATTTCATATTCAACCTCCGTTCAAAGAACTAAATATCGGCCGATTTATGGTTCATCAAGATAAAGGCAATATTATTCACAGTTTGTCAGGAAGGGCTTAAAATCCCATTATGTAAGAATCTCCGAATACATATATTGAGAGAAATCCAAATATCAATTTTCAGGAAATCATTTCAGATTGAATCTGGATACATGAAACACACTCAGCAATCAACGAAGAATTCAAATTTTGGTTAAAGCAGGGATCGCGGTACAACTTAAATGCTCGAAGAACCTGATTACATAATGCATCATGTAAGATAAAAAATTTTGGTATGCCAAAAGTTATTATAGCCTGATTCGAATTCTCATAATTGGCTACATCTTTGATAAGTATGATTCGCTCATACAAAGGGTGAATCTTTTGATTGTGGATTCACCCTTTCCATCTGACGAAATCGCAACAATTTTTGAGGTTTCAAAACCTGTCATTTGTTGGAGAGAAAAAAAAAGCACCTAAAATAGTTATTTCCTTTACTAGTTATTAGTTATCTTCGGCATAAGCAGGAAAGAAATTCTTACCAAACTAGTCCCCAATCTTCAAAAGCAGGATAAAATATTATTTCACAAAAGTTTTTCTATGGTAACTCTGGTTGCCCATCGAAATAAAGCAATGAGATACTTACCTCCTGCTAAATACATTCCCGCGAAAAAAAATCAGATGCGCCATTATAATTAAGAGAGGACCGCCTATGATAATTATCAAATGAATATAAGCTGTTAGAAAACTTTACGATAAATTCTGTTTGAATATAACAGATCGGCTTAACTTTATGGTTGGAGTGTCACAGAGAATCAGACCCGACTCTTGCGCTAAAGCCGATGTCTCCTGGAAGCGCTTTGATGAAACATGAAGCTTAGGTTCAACGATAAGAATCCTTCCATTTGATTTAAGGCATGCCCGAATCTGATGAAAGAATAATTTAGGGATAGGAACTTCATGCACCATCCAGAAAGCAAGAATGAAATCAACTGGCGTATCAACTCCAAGACTGTTTGGTTCACTTTTATGAAGGCGGATTATGCTCGAAAGACCATTTTTATCAGCGCGCTTTTGCATCGCTTCTAACATCTTCGGTTGGATATCTGCTGCAATAACAAAACCTTTATCGCCGACGAGCCTAGCGAGACCAATGGAAAAGAATCCCATCCCACACCCCACGTCCAAAACCGTCATGCCTTTCGACACATATGAGCCTAACATTTTCTCGGGATTGTGGAAAAAGCGCCGTAAACGATTGTCAAATGTGTATGCAAACCACCACGGGCAAATATGGCCGCTCATACAAAGAGCCTTTCATAAGAATTTTTGGTTTTTGTTGGATACACGAAACACACTATGGAATCAATCGGTAATTATTTTTTGGTCAACTTAAGCATCATCGGCGCACCCAAACTTTCTGATGAGCTTGGCGTCGTAATGCATCAACTAATCCACAATATCGATAAGATCAAAATGTTAAGATTCGCTGAACCAATCTAAAACGCCCGGCCACTGTGGATTTCCCCTGGCTAACCTGCAAAACGTGCCCGGTTTAGATTTCGTGCCTGTATCGAACATTTCGAATTAATTGATATTATTGTGTATTTGTTCAGGTAATCTAAAAAACTATACCTTTTATTTTTTACCGATTAGCCGAAAGTGGCAATTTTAGAGAATTGATTTTGAAACCGTTTTTCCATTGAAATTCATCTTGTTTCATTTTACTTTACTGACCATGGGAAGTCCCTCCCTTTTTACTGGATTGTTTGGGTTAATAGCTCAAGACGGACTTTCCTAAGACCTAAAAATGTTTCATAGTCTCTATCATTATCATTACAGCCGATGGTTTATACACTATTAGGAGATTTTGTTTTACTGCTGCATCTTGCATTTATTATATTTGTTATATTCGGCGGATTTCTGGCAATAAAGAACGTGAAATGGGCCTGGCTGCATGTCCCAGCGGCTGTATGGGGCGGTTTAGTTGAGTTTGCGGGCTGGATTTGCCCTTTAACCCATTTAGAAAATTGGTTGCGCTTCAGGGCCGGTGCTGGCACATATCAAGAAAGTTTCATAGTTCATTATCTATTACCCCTCATTTATCCCACTGAGTTGACGCGTGATGTGCAGATTATTTTAGGCGCTGGCGTTGTCCTGATTAGCTTACTTATTTATTCGCTTGTGCTTTACAAAAGAGCAAGAGGATCGTGAATACCCGTTGCCAACGTTTACCGGCCTCCGGAGGACTCCGCTCATGGATGTTTTTTCTGCATATGACGCGCAGGCTGGACCCAGTGCAGATGATTACATCAGAGGCCCGGACTTGTGCGCCTCTGGCGCATTATCCTGCCGAAGCTTCCTTTAAAGTAAAATATTGAGCGGGAAAACGGGCTTCTTATATGAAACTACATTGTCAAAGTTTCTTTTTCGATCAGACTGGCCGCTTTTCAGGACAGAGGCGGCGCTCGTATGAAACTACATTCATTTAGACAGGATTTACAGGATTATCAGGATTTTTTTGGTTTAGTATGGCTATATCCTGTTCATCCTGTTGATCCTGTCAGATAAAAAATATGCAAAAAGAATCCATTCCCTAATGACATCCGGATAATTGTTTTGAAAGATGAACATCGAACATCGAACGTCCAACGT
>JARFPZ010000256.1 GCA_029288035.1 Desulfosarcina sp. | reverse complement strand
AACCACTGATTGCAAATGCCAGACTAATTATCATGTTTGCCGGGATGCCGACCATGCGCGCCATTCTGAATTGGGATGCAGCGGCTCGCAATGCCAGGCCCAGTACGGTGCGTTTCATCGCAAAAGAGAATATGCTCAGCAAAAGTAGCACGCAGGCGATGGTGATGAGATTGCGGATGGGGATGACAACATCTAAAATCTCAACCGATCGTGTAAAAATATCCGGCAGCGGAACATTGCGTGCGCGCGGTGAAATGAAGAGTAGTGCTGAATTTTGCAAAAGCGTGCTAAACGCAAAAGACGTTATCAGAACGGCAGTGACAGATTTGGCTCTGACTGGTTTGAAGGCGATGAATTCGGTCAGTATGCCGGTGGCGATCGCTACTATTATGGCCACCACGGCCATGGCCAACCAGGGAAACGGCGTGGCGTTTAACAAATACAATGTATAGCCTGCAACCATAACCAGTTCACCATAGGCGAAGTTTACCAATTTCAATATGCCATAAATGATCACAAGTCCCAGGGCCATCAATGCATAGAGGCTGCCGAGACTAAGAACATCTAATATAAATTGAATTAAGGTTCCTGTGGACATGGATTCAAACCCCTAAATAAAGCGCTTCCAAATCGGAAGATGCGGCGATTTCGGCCGCAGCGCCCTTTTTGGCAATCTTGCCAAGGGCCATGACGTATGCTCTTTCGGCGTTTTTTAGTGCCATATTGGCGTTTTGTTCGACCAGCAGAATCGTCACACCGGTTGATCTTAATTTGTTTATAAAATCATAAATATGATGGACGATGGCGGGCGCCAACCCTAAAGAGGGTTCATCCAAAAGCAGCAATTTGGGTTGTGACATCATCGCACGAGCGATCACCAATTGTTGCTGTTCACCCCCCGAAAGGGTTCCGCTTTGCTGATTTTGGCGTTCGCGCAAGACTTGGAAAAGGTCCAGCATTTGTTCCGTGTCATGATGGCTTTTTTTGCGATTCCGGCGATGGATAAAGCCACCCAGAATTAAATTTTCACGGACGGTCAAATCAGAAAAGACTTCCCGGGTTTCCGGAACCATGGCGATCCCCTTACGCAATACCCGCTCCGGAGAGAGAGAAGTGATATCCTCTCCATTAAAGGTGACTCTTCCAGAGGCCTTAAGGGCCCCGGCGATCGCCAGCATGGTGGTTGTTTTTCCGGATCCATTCGCTCCCAGAAGACAGACCATTTCACCTTCCGATACCTCCAGGCTCACGTCTTTAACGGCCGTGACAGCGCCGTATCGGACGTTTAAGTTTTCCACCTTAAGCATGTTCCACCTCTGTTGAACCGCTGGTACCGAGATAGGCCTCGATGACCGCAGGCAATTTTCGGACATCGTCGACATCGCCTTCACCAATTGTTTGGCCGGATGAGAGAACATGCAGGCGATGGCAAAGGCGCATGATTAAAGTCATATCATGATCGATAATCAACATACCGAGATTTTTACGGGCGGGAAGCTCAGCAAGAATTTTTAGCAACGCCTCGCTTTCGGCTTCATTCATTCCGGCTGCCGGTTCATCGAGAAGTAAAAAGTGGGGTTCTCCAGCTAAAGCACGCACAATTTCTACCCTGCGTTTGTCTCCATAGCTAAGCGTACCGGCGAGTAGATCGGCCAAATCGCTTAAATGAAATTCTTTCAGCAAGGTCGAGGCCAGTTTGCCGGCTTTTTTTCGTGAGGCCCCTTTGGCTAGGGCCGTTGTCTCAACGTTTTTTTGGACGGTCAACTTCTCGAACAACCGAACAATTTGAAAAGAACGGGTGATCCCTTTCAATGCGATTTTTCTGGGCGATAGAAGGGTAATCTCTTCTCCATCGATGCTGACGCTGCCGGAAACCGGAGTCACCTGGCCGGTGATCACGTTGATCAGCGTTGTTTTCCCGGAACCGTTGGGACCGATCAGACCGACGATCTCGCCGACTGCTACGTCCAGGTTAACGCCGTCCAGTGCTCGAAGACCTGAAAAATCGACCGAGATCTCCTTCGCTGAAAGGCGCATGGTGGTCATAATTTTTGAAACTCCAAGGAAAGTTGACCTGTTTGCCGGTAAAATTAGGATTCTTACGGCAGTATAATTCTGGATCAAAGGGAAGGGGCCTGCTAGGCCCCTTATAAAATAATTTTTTTTAATTAAGCTGTCTTTATGGAGCTGGTGGATTTTCCGGACGACGCCAGCCGAGAAAAGCCGGCTTGCCCTCCGTTAGACTAACCAGCACGGCGGCCTTGTCTGGAGCATGACCCTCTTTGGCCGAGCGATAGGACAACTTGCCGGTTAAAAGATTAAATTCATTGTTCTCAAGTGCTTTGGCAATCGCAGCGCCGTCAAAAGAGCCGGCTTTCTCGGCGGCTTGCGCCATCAGCATAATGGTATCCCATCCGGTGGCGACAAATGACGTGTCTGGCGGGCTTCCGTGGTAGGCTTTGTAGGCTTCGATGAAACTTCCCATGTCCGGATGAGCCTCGGGACCCATCCAGGTGTGGGTTACAAAATACAGGTCACTACCGAACTTTGGACCGAGCGCCTCAAACAAACCCGGATCGTCGTAAGAATCGCCGCCCATGATCGGTGAAGTGATGCCAACTTCGCGGATTGACCGTATAATGGTGCCCAGATCCGGCATATATGATGAAATGAAAATCACATCCGGCTGGGGTTTTATGGCTTTCAGGCGAGACAACTGGGCGGAAAAGTCTTGGTCACCCTGGGTGTAGGTTTCTTCAGCCAGCACCTTACCGCCGATGGCCTTAAAATGAGCTAAAAAATATTTGCTCAGACTTTTGGTATAGGCAATAAACTGATCGGTAACGACGTAGGCAGTTTTCCAGCCGCGTTCTTTAAATGCATATTCTGCACCGGCAGCCCCCATCGTGGTGTTCCACATGGATAAGGTAAACTGCTTGTCACCAAGAGACCAGGAGCTATACAGCGGATCCGAGGCACAGGTGGAAATACCGACGATACCGACTTTTTGGGCTTCCCGGCTGGCAGGACCGCCAAAATCGAAATCGCAGGGTGCCACCATGAGCTTTGCCCCTTGATCGATGAGCTCCACGGCCGCGTTGCCTACGGTGACAGGATCGCTTTTGCCGTCAATATTTACGAATTTAACCTTTTTCCCCAGAATGCCGCCTTGTTCATTGAGGTATTTAACGGCTACTTGGGCGCCTTTCAGACCCGGTTCATCCAATGGTGCCTGGACACCGGTCAGACTCAGGGCACCCCCAATCAAAATTTCATCCTCTGCAAATGACGCTGGTGCAGCCAAGAAGATGATGAATGTCGCTGACAGTATGCCGATGAACATCTTACTAAAATTGGATCTCATTTTTTTGCCTCCTTTTTTATTGGATTGTCTTCATTCCAATACACTCTA
>JARFPZ010000255.1 GCA_029288035.1 Desulfosarcina sp. | reverse complement strand
GCGTGTTCGACCTGAGGTCTCCGGTAACCATCACGCTTCCGGAAACCGGGGGCCGCTATCAGTCCCTGATGATCGTGAATCAGGATCATTCGATCTGGAGTTTCTACGGACCCAGGACAGGCACTCTGACAGAAGAGAAAGCGGGCACTCGGTATGTATTTCTGGCCCTTCGGACCTTCGCGGATCCGAACGATGAGCAAGATATGAAAGAAGCGCATCGGCTCCAGGATGCGGTCAAGGTCGAACAGGCTGACGTCGGTAAGCTCGAAGTGCCCGATTGGAACAAGGAAGAAGTCGAGCAGATGCGAGAGACGATCAACGTGGTCGCCACCACGGTCACGGATAGTTCCAAATTGTTTGGCAAGAAAGAAAACATGGATCCGGTCTACTGGTTGCTGGGGGCGGCACTCGGCTGGGGCGGGCTGCCGGCTGAGGCTGCCAGCTATGCGAACGTGGTCCCCGAAAAGAACGACGGCAAAACCCCCTACACACTCACCGTGACGGACGTGCCGGTGTATGGCTTCTGGTCTGTGACACTCTACGACGATAAGGGCTGGATGCCGGTCAACAAATACAACGCTTACTCGTTCAACAACATCACAGCCAAGAAGAGCAAAGATTGGAGCATTACCATCCACTTCGGCGGTGATCCGAAGGCCGACAACTTCCTGCCGATCGTACCGGGATGGAATTACATTGTCAGGATGTATCAGCCGGGACCGGAAATCCTGAACGGCAGCTGGACATTTCCAAATGCGAAGCCTGTTGAGTGAAGGGCTCGCGGGCGGAGGGAAGACCAGCTAAAAAACAATTGCAGCGGACGGTGCTATCGCGCCGCCGCTGAACTGGGGTGTTACCGATATCTCCAACAAAGATTGAATAATCAGAGGCCATAAAAGTTTAAGATATCATCTTTTCCGGTTCTCTGGCTGGTGGTGACGCTATCTGCTATGAAAGGCAAAATATCATTTTTCTTAATTCATTGGGGTATACGAGTTATACATGCAATAAATTAATAATAACTGATAGTTAGAATTCTGGTAAAAACATGAACCCCGCAGCTCCATCAAATTTAGGGCAAATTTAGATAATATCTTAAATTTTGTCGGGGTTCATAGACTATATCTCCAATAATTTAATAATAGTGAGGGCTTATGCAAAAGAGAATTATGGTAAGAGCTCGTATGGCATCTATCATTCTATTGGCTATTTTTCTCGGAGCCTTTACAACAAAAGCATTGGCTGAGAAACTGGAGTTCAGTGTACTTATCGGAGAATGGGTACGACCTGATGGTGGATATAAGATCCAGATCAGGGATATCAAGTTTGATGGTTCAACTAATGTAGGGTATTACAATCCAGATAGGATAAATGTTACCGAAGCCAAGGTTTCATTGTGGAAAGGGCTGGTGAAACTGTTTATCAAATTACAGGACAAAGGATATCCTGGATCGACCTATACGCTTTATTACTATGCTGAAGAAGACGTGCTGGCCGGTTTCTACTATCAAGCTGAAATGAGACAAACCTTTGAAGTCGTGTTTATTCGAAATCCCAACTAACATGTAATACAGAGGACATGCGGAGATATCCTGATCCGTTTAACCACATAATCGAATATAACCACCTTGGGTGCGTTCAAGCCAAAGTTAGAGGATACAATGAAGTTAAAAATTCATAAATCTATACAGCTTCAAAGAATCGCAGTTGTCGTATTTTTTCTATCGGTTAATTCATTTAATGCTGCTGCGTGTGAACTGATTACCACAGTAAAAGATGCAACTATTGATGAAATTAGGGCTTTCTTTGAAACTCAGAATAAAGATGTCGTGACATTTGTAGGCTATTCAGGTGCTGAATACGAAGATAAAGTAGCGATGCTTGAAAAAGCGGGGCGTATTCTTGATGAATTTAGGGTGAATCCATTTTACGGTATTCACCCTTATACTTTTTACGCATACAGGTTTTCAATCCATCTGATTGCTTCGGTATCGCTGACTTTTCCTATATAAATTTGGGTATTTGAAAGATTTGGGTGCCGTAAAATAACCATTTGAGACCGAAACGTCCGGTACCCGAATTTTGTGCGGAGTTATGAAGATTGCGCATCAAGGTGATCGCCGACTTCCGGTATAAAGTAAACCGGGATCAGGGAAAGCACGGGTATGCAGACCAATATCATTAGCACGCTCTGGATGGTGAAGATATCGCCCAGTTTACCAATGATCGGAGAGAGGATTCCACCGGTGCCGAAGGCCAGCCCCATCATCAGGCTGGCCACCATGGAGCGGCCTTTGGGAGCGATTTTCTGGGCCATCACCACTCCGAGGGGCAGGGAAGCCATGTTAAAGCCGCCGGCCAATATTGTCGCCGGATAGATCCATTTGCCGGGCACCAACAAAAACATGAGCAGGAAGGGTGCCATGAGACTATGGGTAATCCATAGAAGGCGTTTGTACCCCATCCGATCCGAAATATAACCGCAGAGAATGCCGGCAACCGTCCCTGAAAGGGTAAAGATGGAAAAGAGGATGCCGGCGGAGACGATGGTATGTCCTTTCTGCACCCACAGCACCGGCATAAAGGTCATCAATGACTGCCCCACCAGGGCTCGCAACACCATTACAATCCAGATCAACAGGATCGGCTGCCAGACACTGCCCAGGGTTTGCCGCAGTGTTTCTATAAACCCGTATTGGTCCATGCCGTCCCCTGTGGGTTTGGGAATGACCCAATAGAAATAGATCCAGATTGAAAGACCGATGGCCATGGTCACCGGCATTGCCCTGAGGCCGAACCAAGTCACGAACCAGGTGATGAAGATTGGCCCCACCCCAAAGGCCAGGGTGCCGGCGGTGTTATAGATGGACATGGCCAGCCCATGGTTGCGGCCGGCATATATGGGCACCATTCCCGTAACCGGCGGATGAAACAGGGAAGATCCCGCAGAGCCGATCGCAATGCATAAAAGTAATCCATAAAAACTGGAGGTCAGCCCTGCCAAAGGAATGCAAAGAATGGGCATGAGCAACCCGATCAAAATAAAACTGCGCGAGGGATGGCGATCGGCCCAATAACCTGACAGGGGCTGTATGATAAACATCAAAAAGCGGGAGATACCCGCCAGAATACCTATCTGAGCCAGGCTCAGCCCCATCTTGTCCATAAACACGGGAAACAGGGGACTGACGAAAGAGCTGTAGAAATCACCGCTGAAGTGCACCAGGCTAAGGGCAATCAGAATTTTCCAATAGGTCTTTGACGTAGAATCGGCCATGGGGGCTTTTGGCACTTACCCCGGTCGATGTCAACGAAAAATTGAGATTTCTGACAGGTTATTGATTCATAACCATATGAAAACGTACAAAAGTCATAAAGTGGAGTTGACCAGTGGCAGTATAATACATAAAGTTTTAAAATAAGCAGCAATGTTAACATGGCGTGTGACCAAGTTGTCAACGTCAAATCAGCGATCACCAGCAAAGTTGAGAGTTTGAGCAAGAGCCTTAGCAGGGGTTGGGGCCACGCGCTGCGGGTGATCGCTGATATTGAATAAACTTCAAGAAAGATAAACCCATGAGTGTCAGTTCGTTTTTGGAAAATGATATCTTCATGAGCTATGCTCACCTTGACAATGAAACCCTCACCGAAGATGAGAAAGGCTGGGTTTCCGCCTTTGACAATGCTTTGCAAAAGCGGGTATCGCAACTTATCGGGCGCAAGGCGGATATCTGGCGAGATCGCAAATTACACGGTAATGATATTTTCGGTGACGAAATTGTGGACCAGTTTCCCAAACTGAAAGTATTTGTATCGATTGTGTCTCCCCGCTACCTCAAATCGGAGTGGTGTCTAAAAGAATTGAAAGAATTCCACAAGGTTGCCAACAAGACCGGCGGCGTTCGGTTAGGTAATAAATCGAGAATATTTAAAGTAATCAAAACGCCGGTTCCCCCTGATGAGTATCCAGCGGAAATTTCGAGAGTGTTGGGCTATGAATTTTTTTATGCGGATGAAAAGGGTCGCTTTCGGGAGTTTGTCTTGGAAAAAGGATCGCCTACCTACTACCAGTTTATAGAGCGTTTTGAAGATGTCGCCCAGGATATCTGTCAATTGATAAAGGCGCTCGATGAGCGCCCCGAGCCACCCAAAGAGTCAGGTAAGGAGACGGCAGCCGTTGACAAAGAAAAGATCGTTTATCTCGCCAATACTACAAGCGATCTTAATCCTGCACGCGATAATATCCGACGCGATTTAGAGATGCGCAGCTACACCGTATTGCCTGACCAGGAATTGCCTACTGATGCACGTTTTCGAAAAACCGTCGAGGATTACCTGGGTCACAGCAGTTTGGCCATTCACTTGATCGGCGATAAATATGGTCTGATACCAGAGGATGAACAACTCTCCGTGGTAGAATTGCAGCATGAGCTAAGCCGAACCGCCTCTCTGCAACGCCTGATATGGATGCCTAAATTCGATATGAGCAATGAAGATCACCGACAACAGCATTTTATAACTGACCTCCGGGATAATGCCGTCGCTGATACGAATACAGAATTGCTTAGCGGCAACCTGGAGGACCTGAAAACGGTGATAGTCGACACATTGGAGAAGCAGTCATCTTTGGGAGACCATTCCCCACCTGTAATTGAAGAAACCGCCATCGTCAGAATTTATCTGATGTTTGACAAATTGGACCGCGAAACGGTCTCTCTAATCGACGATTATCTCTATGATCAAGAGTTTGAGGTACTGCGCCCCATCTTCGAAGGACAAGAATTGGATATCCGACAGGTACACCAGGATAATCTAAAGCTTTGTGATGGTGTCTTCATCTATTGCAATCAAGCGTCCGAATCTTGGCTGAATTTTAAGATGAGCGACGTGCGCAAAGCACCCGGATACAGGAATGGTAAACCACTAAAGGCCGCCGCAATATATCTCTGCGGTGATCCCAACCGCTTTAAGAAAGATTTTCGCACCCGCGAGGTATCCGCGGTAATCAAACAGTTTGGAACCTTCTCGAAAGCGGACTTAGCGCCCTTTATAAAAACCCTTCGAGGAGACGAAAGTGTCATCAAATGAGTGAAAGTAGTTCTTTTTTCAATCCTTATCCCGGACTGCGTCCTTTTGAACCCACAGAAAACCACCTTTTTTTCGGAAGGGACGGACAGAGCAATGAGCTGCTAGGTCGCTTGCGCCAAAGTCGCTTTCTGGCAGTGGTCGGCAGTTCCGGCAGCGGAAAATCTTCTCTGGTACGAGCCGGTTTATTGCCTGATCTTCAAAGCGGGATGATGGCCGGCGGCAGCTCTCAATGGCAGATCGCCCTGCTTCGTCCAGCCGGACATCCCATTGATAACCTGGCGGTCGCCCTTTGCCGGGACGGGGTATTGACGCAGGCAGGCGAGGACTCTGATGACTTTTTCATGGATGTCGCTTTCACGACGGTAACGCTGCAGCGCAGCGCCTTGGGTATCGTAGAAGCATATCGACAGGCGAAGATAGCTAAGGAGTCCAATCTACTGATCGTCGTCGACCAGTTCGAAGAATTGTTCCGCTTTAAAAAGGCCGCTCTCGTGGAAAACGCCGCCGATCAGGCCGCGGCTTTTGTAAAGCTCCTGCTTGCTGCCGCTAAGCAACCGGATGTTCCAATCTATGTGACGATCACCATGCGTTCCGATTATATTGGAGACTGTGCTCAGTTTCGTGATCTGCCGGAAGCAATTAATACCGGGCAATACCTTGTTCCACGTATGACTCGCAGTGAGCGGCACGATGCGATCGCTCGCCCAGCCGCGGTGGGCGGTGCGCAATTGACTCCCCGACTTATTCAGCGCCTGTTGAATGACGTCGGCGACAACCCCGATCAACTGCCGATATTGCAGCACGCCTTGATGCGCACCTGGGACCACTGGTGCAATCATTACACTGACAATCAGCTGATCGACATAAGCGATTATGAAGCAATTGGGGGCATGGCACATGCACTGTCCCTGCATGCCGATGAAGCTTTTTTCGAACTTGCGAACGGTCAACTGGAAGAAGCTGGTAAACGAAGACAGACTATTGCTGAAAAGCTGTTTCGAAGCATCACCGAACGCGGGCAGGACAGCAGAGAAATCAGACGCTCTGCTGAATTAGATGACATCTGCCAGGCTATCGACGCCGGAAAATATGAATTAATATCGGTGATCGATATCTTTCGTAAAAAGGGACGTTCGTTTTTATTACCACCTCAACAGAATGACTTGACCGGAAAAACCGTAATCGACATTTCCCACGAGAGCTTAATCCGTCAGTGGAAGCGCCTTCGCAAGTGGGTGGAAGCTGAAGCCGAAACTGCCAAGATTTACCGACGGCTGGCGGAGACCGCCGAGCTTCATGCCGCCGACCGAGCCGACTTTTACCGCGGCGCAGAATTACAAGTGGCCCTGGAATGGCGGGAAGATCAAAAGCCCACAGCCGCATGGGGTCGACGATACCATCCCGGATTTGATGCGGCCATGGAATTTTTAGACAATAGCCGTTTGGAGCGTGACCGTGAGGTGCAAGCAGAAAGGAAACGGGCACAACAGGAATTGCGACGGACACGGCGCTTTGTCGCCGTTTTAGGAATCGTCTTATGTATGGTGTTAGCGATGGGATTTTTTACATTTTATCAATGGCAGCAATCGAAGCAAAAAACCTACGCGGCCAATAACAAACTGGCTAAAATATCCGAAGAAAAAGCCCTTTTGGCTTTGAAAGATGCCAGAAAAGATGCCAGACTCAACCTTGCTAAAATAGCTGAGGAAAAAGCGCTTTTGGCATTGAACGAAGCTAGCAAAGACAAGGATGTCGGTCAATACGAAAAGGCCTGGCTTTATACCGCCGCAGCGTTGCAGCAGGAGATTGGGTCAGCCGACGTGCCCCTTCGCATGACGTCAGCTAGTACGCTACTGGCTTCGGAAACCATCAGAGCCGCATTTGCGGAAAAATGGTTTTCACCGCCAACAAAAGCCCACAAAGGATCTGTCAACAGCGTGGCTTTCAGCCCCGACGGAAAGATTTTTGCCTCCGGATCCGCGGATAAGACCGTTCGCCTATGGGATGCGGCCACCGGTCAAATTCTGCGGGAGTTGCACGGTCATTCAGGTGGGGTCAGAAGTGTGACTTTCAGCCCCGATGGAAAACAACTGGCCTCCGGCTCATACGATGACACCATCCGCGTCTGGAATTTGAAAACCGGAAAAAATCTCCTCATACTGCGCGGTCACTCCGATGACGTTAGAAGGGTAACCTTCGGTCCGGACGGCAAAATATTGGCCTCCGGATCTGTGGACAAGACCATTCGTCTTTGGGACCTGCAATCCGGAACATCTCTGCACATCCTGAAAGGCCATACCCGTGATGTTTTGGATGTAGCCTTCAGCCCCGACGGTAGTATAGTGGCCTCCGGATCTGCGGACAAGACGATCCGCCTATGGGTGCTGGCTTCTGCTAAAATTATGCGTGAACTGAAAGGTCACTCCGGAGGCGTCAGAAGTGTGGTCTTTAGTCCCGATGGAAGAACCCTGGCCTCTGGATCATATGACACCTCCATCCATCTTTGGGAACTGAAATCCGGAAAAATCTTGCGTAAATTCCAAGGCCATAGCGATGCCGTCAGGAGTGTGGCCTTCGGTCCGGCTGGGAAACTTATCATATCCGGCTCGGCGGATGGTACGATTCGCATATGGGATGTTGGAACCGGAAAAAGCCTAGGCAAACTCCACGGCCATTCCGGTGGGGTTAGAAGCGCGTCTTTCAGCCCAGATGGCAATACCTTGCTATCCGGATCGGCGGACAGCACCATTCGCCTGTGGGATGTTCCGTTAGAACAAAGTTTAAATGAACTGCAAGGCCATTCCGGAGGGATAAGAAGTGTGGCCTTTCATCCGGATGGCCGTACCCTGGCCTCCGGCTCCTATGATAACACCGTTCGCTTATGGAATGTAGCCGATAAAAAAAGTCTGCATACACTAATAGGACATTCCGCTGGAGTTAGAAGTGTGGCGTTCAGTTACGACGGCAATATATTGGCTTCCGGATCAAACGATAAAACCATCCGGCTTTGGCATACAGATACCGGGGAAAGCGTTGGTATCCTCAACGGCCATACCGGCGGGGTCAGAAGTGTGGCCTTTCATGCGAATGGCAAAACCCTAGCCTCCGGAGCTGCGGACAAAACAATCCGGCTTTGGGATGTCGCATCCGGAAAAAGTCTGCGCGTATTGCAAGGCCATTCTGGTGGGATTCGAAGTGTGGCTTACGGACCCGATGGGAAATTCCTGATTTCCGGATCAAATGACAAAACTGTCCGACTTTGGCGCGCAGATACTGGGAAAATCCAGCGCGTCTTTAAGGGGCATTTAGGTGCTGTCAGAAGCATTGCCTTAAGCCCTGATGGCAAAATTTTAGCCTCCGGCTCAATCGATCAGACCATTCGTTTGTGGAATGTCGCTTCCGGCAAAACTTTAGGGGTATTGTCCGGCCATTCCGATGATGTTTACGGCCTCGCCTTCAGGCCCGACGGTAAAATCCTAGCGTCCGGATCATACGATAACACCATTCGTCTTTGGGATATTGGTTCTGGAAAATGCCTGCGCGAGTTGCGCGATTACTGGGGTATCAGAAGTGTGGCCTTCAGTCCTGACGGAAAAATCCTAGCCTCCGGATCGTACGATAAGACGATCCGGCTTTGGGATATTGATTTTTATTTTATGTTTTTAAAGAATGGGAAACCGACTCCCTTGTTTTACGCCTTTGCAGAGGGGGTGAATTTTTACTGGCAGATCAAACGAGGGGGGGTAGCATCAATTCCTCAGGCGGAACTCTTCCGTGGCCCACAGGAGGATTTCAGCTCGAAATATGACCCCAAATTCAATCCTCTGCTCAATCCCCCTGCCAAAGGGCAAAGCAAATTTGATCAGATTCTGCAATGGTCGGAGGAGCAGATAGAAAAGAAAAGATAATAACGGTCTTGAATGATGTCGAACAAATGCCTGGTAGTAGTTTCGTTGATTGGCCTGATATTTTTAAGCCAATCAATCGGGGGGCAAGAATTGCCTTCGGACAAATGGTGGTACGCTCAGAATTTGGCTGAAAAGCTCAATCTGACCGAAGCGGAGATTCGCGAACTGGATCAGCTACATCTCGCTAGTCACAGCAAACTCAACAAATTGAAAAGGGCCGTTGAAGACGCCGAATTTGAACTGGATAATCTCTTAGGGCATAAATCCATGTTGGATGATGACGTTCGAAAGCAGTTTGAGCGGCTCGAAGAAGCCCGGACCAATCTGGCCAACGAGCGGTTGCGGTTTGCCGTGCGTCTCAGGGAAATTATCGGAGATCAACGCCTTGAGCAGCTCAGCCTTGCACATGAAAAATTGCGGTAACCCAATGACGCGCTAGTCGTCAATAAAAACAGCTGTGACCTACACCAATGATATAAAAGCGCCAAGGCAATACTGCTGAAGTTGAATTCCAATTCAAGCGGGAACGATGATCTGATGCTCGAGGACCGGAGCGGTGAAAATCTTAATTATGGGTTGTGATATCCTTATCAATCTGTATTTATTATAAATTTCATGTATTGGCAAGGTTATATTAATTTTGTCACCACGATTTTTTCTTGACATCAATATATATTTCAAAATAAGAAACTATCAAGAATTCAATGAATTATAATTCCACATCTGGATTTCTATCTAATTCTCGATTCATTTCGCTAATTTTATCCGACTGCTGAACCGAACACAGACCTCTAACTGTTCTCTTACGAAAATTGATACTGGTTTCCCTTAAATTTAAACCCAAAATCAGGGAATAATCCAATGGAGAAACCACTCAAAATGTGCATACCTATCTCATGACGAAATAAATTTGTCGGGAGATAATCATCCAATAGGAAACTTTCGAATCTATTTTTTGGAAAGCGAAACTCTGACAGAATTTGCAAGCTACTTTTCTTTTGATAAAGGAGAACGGCCAATGTTGCGATCAAAATTGATACCGAGGAAACTCAATCGTAACTACTTCGCCATTTTTCTGTTTCTGATAGTCGTTTTTTTGACACTAAACACTGCGGCCTTGGCCGAAGAAAAAAACACATGGATAGCTCATTCGGCACTCGTCGTTACGAAAAGCGAAACCCTCAAAGTCAATGATAACGAAAACCATTTTGTATTTTTTACAGAGTATGATGGGGTGGTTTTTAACGACAAGGGCGAAGGTTCGTTTTTGGATAAGGCTCGATACCAGGTGGTATACCTCGGAGATACAGCTGGCATGGTTGACGGGGGGTATAAGATATTCACCATGCCTGACGGTTCCCAGGTCTTCGCGAAGTATCAAGGAACAGCGGCTGCACCTCCGGTTTTTAATGGCAAGTGGGAATTTATCGGCGGAACAAGGAAGTATAAAGGGATTACCGGCAAAGGCGTTTTTACCCTAACAACGACTTCTGAAAAAACATCATTTGATATACTGAAGGGAGAGTACAAACTTCCTTAATTTTTCTCCTGATGCGACAAAAAGCTGGTGGGTCTCATGAGCGACAACGGCAGGGTCAACTGGCCCTGCCGTTGTCAATTGTATCTTAAAGTCATTTTTAGATAAACACCGTGGTTGTATTGCTATCAATCTCAACATTTGACATTACCTGAACTTTTATGATACCCATAACACAGATGAATTATTGCACATTTTAACATAAGGCAAGAAATCGTTTGCATGGGATCTATCAATTTAAGGCAAATTTAGAGCATATCTTAATTATAGCCTGATGATTCTCAATACACTAAAATATATAGGTATCTGGGTGGTATTTGATCTTCCGTGAATATACCACCATTTTGGATTCTTCCTATCTTAGTTTTTTAATCTCCAAATATAATCCTTTCCTTGGTTGAAGTTGACCTTCTAACTATCTATGGTTATACTTGATACATAGCTCCTAAATCAGTCCTTTCTCGTTCGTTTTATACCAGAAATGTTGGGCAAAAGCATGCCTTCAGAGGATTTGAAACGCAAACGCACCGAAAACCTAAGTGCCGTTGTTGTGGGTTACATTTTCATAGTTAAACGTGATAGGGTCGTAAAAAAGTGACTATAATGCAACCCGAAACTCACTATACAAAAAGCGGAGAAGTCCACATCGCCTACCAGGTGACAGGTGAAGGACCAATCGACCTGGTGTTAGTCCCCGGATTCGTGTCCCATTTAGAAGCCGGCTGGCAAAGCGAAAATCGTGCTCCGTTTTTTCGGCGGCTCGCATCATTTTCCCGGTTGATCCTATTCGACAAACGGGGAACAGGACTATCGGATCGCAGTTCGCAACTCTTCACACTCGAACAGCGAATGGAAGACGTGAGTGCCGTAATGGACGCAGCTGGATCTGAACAGGCAGCGCTCATGGGAATATCCGAAGGTGGGCCGATGTCGATTCTCTTCGCCGCGACCTATCCAGAGAGAACCACTGCTCTCGTCATGTATGGCGCTTATGCCAAGCGGGCGTGGGCAGAGGACTACCCATTTGGCTGGAAAAACGAAGATTGGGATAGGTTTTTCGCTACTGTTGAGAACCACTGGGGAACGCCACGTGGCCTTGACCTTAACATCTGGGCACCAAGTGTCGCCCACGATGAAAGTGTCAAAAAAGCGGTGGCGGCCTACTTGCGAGCAGCGGCCAGCCCAGGGGCGGTTAATGCCGTGATGCAGATGAATCGTGAAATCGATGTTCGAAACGTGCTGCCAACAGTCCGCGTTCCCACATTGATTGTCCATCGCATTGGGGATCTGAACATCCGTATCCAGCACGCTCGGTATATGGCCGAAAAAATTCCAGGTGCAAACCTCGTTGAGTTGCCAGGGGACGACCACATGGCTTGGTTTGGAGATAGTGATGCCCTCCTAGGTGAAGTCGAGGAGTTTCTGACAGGTGTACGCCACGAGCCGGAACCAGATCGGGTACTCGCAACGGTATTGTTTACAGATATTTTTAATGCCACGGAGAGAGCCGCCGAATTAGGTGACCGGCAATGGCGCAACCTCCTCGCACGCCATCATAGTTCCATTCGAAGAGAACTGGAAAGATTTCGTGGACTGGAAATCGACACTGCCGGAGATGGATTTTTTGCTACATTTGACGGCCCTGCGCGTGCCATCCGCTGTGCGGAGGCTATCCAAAATGCTATATCACAGTTAGGGCTAACAATCCGTTTAGGGCTACATACGGGCGAGTGTGAAGTAATTGATAATAAGGTTACCGGGATTGCTGTGCATATTGGGGCAAGAGTGATGAGTTATGCTAAGCCAGGGGAGGTATTCGTATCCAGTACTGTTAAAGACTTGGTTGCTGGATCTGGTATCGATTTTGTTGATCGTGGTTCTTATGAACTTAAAGGAGTTCCAGGTATATGGCGCTTCTTTGCTGTGGCAGGTTAATTTGTCTAACCCAGAACGTATTGCGTAACAAGGGTTTACGCGCAAATTCTAAAATAACGCCTCTGACATCCAGTATTAATTCAAATGCCTCCATCTGAAGATTGAAGTAAACTATAGCCAAAAATTTTGTGGTATCATCAATCCCGGTTCACCACGGCAAAGTTTTGATTACTGCTATCTGTCATTAAAACAGTAGGTTAAAATTTTTATACTCAGATGATATCTTGAGACGAGCCTTCCTCTTCAACCCGATGTGAATGTGATTTAGCATCGACTGATCTGTCCTCGAAAATTTGATCACAACTCAAAATCTACAACCATAAATTTTTGCCAAGATCCAAACTTAGTAGATCTTCTCTGTTTTTTAAATAAAAGTCGATAGTATTCCGATCCGAGCCTGAGGATCTATCTCCGAGCCGGAGGCTAAAAAATTAGTCCGGCTATGGTATAAATCATACACAAACATGGTGTGATTTCAATAAATTGGTACTAAATTTCTTACCGCCCAATAACCATTTGACACATAGGGACCCGGTAACGGAATTCCGTTCGGCCTCAACACGATTGCGCATCAATGTGATCGTCGACTTCTGTTATAAGATAAAACTGCACGAGGGATGGCAATCGACCCAATAACCTGACAGGGGCTGTATGATAAACATCAAAAAACGGGAGGTACCTGCCAGAATACCTATCAGGGCCAGGCTCAGCCCCATCTTGTCTATAAACATGGGAAACAGGGGACTGACGAAAGAGCTGCAGAAATCACCGCTGAAGCGCACCAGGCTATGGCAATCAGAATTTTCCAGTAGGTCTTTGACGTAGAATCGGCCATGGGCCGTTGACACTTACCCCGGCTGATGTCAATGGAAAATTCAGAACTACTGACGTGTCGTAAAATCTGACGGATGTTTCGTTGCAAATCGTGGACTGTCTGAGGGGTTTAGTGAGTGTTAAGCCGTACAGCGACTTTTTCGGATAATTTGCAGAAAAAGTCCAAAATATCCCTAAAAAGTATTAGCAGAATAGGCCTGGAAGGCTTTACGCTCACTTCGACCAGAGTTTTTCACAGGATGCAATGGGATATCCATCGGCGTCAATATTACTTTTATAGGTTATAATTCCGTTTTTTATAAATTAGGCTAGGCGGCATAGAGTAGCCAGGATTTCCGGGAATACGCTACCACGCACAGATTTAAACAATCTTGAGTTGACATATGGTGCTGAAACATATATGGGCTATCTGGGATTGGCCGGTAGTAACTATGTAGTCAATCTGCAGATAGCATACCACCCAAACAAATCTTTCAGAGCAGGCTGTTATGCGTTTATCCATGCCGCGTTTCATGATTTCCGAGCACCCGTTTCCCTGGCTCTTGCCCCTGATTGCGATGCTATTGGTATTTGCCGTTTTTCCACTGGCTTACAATATTTATCTGAGCTTTCATGAATTCGCTATTTTCAAGCGTTCGCTGGTGTTCGTGGGCTGGGAAAACTGGTTAAAACTTTTCAGTGACACGCGCCTGTATAATGCGTTGGTTATCAACATCACCTACACAGTTGTCTGTCTCACCGTCCAACTTGTGCTGGGATTTCTGATCGCCTTGCTACTGGATACCGATGAGAAAGGCTTTGGGGTGATGCGGGCGCTTTTTTCACTTGCGTTGGTGATTCCCCCTGCCATAACCGGCATGATGTTCAAGATGATGGAAGATCCGCAGTTCGGCATGATCGCCTGGGTTTTGGAGAAGCTCCATATTCTGTCACGAGAGGTACCGATACTGGCGACGTCCGAGTTGGCGTTAGCAGGCGTCATGATTGCCGATATCTGGCAATGGACACCCTTTATAACACTTATCTTTTTGGCCGGCATGCGGGGCCTGCCAAAAGAGCCTTTCGAAAGCGCGGTAATTGATGGGGCTTCCCAATGGAAAATTACCACCCGATTTACGATACCGATGTTGAGCAAGGTGATTGCGGTGGCGGTGCTGATACGCGGCATCGACCTCTTTCGAACCTTCGATTACATCTATGTGATGACGTCGGGGGGGCCGGGGATTCAAACCTACACCTTAAGTTTTTATACCTGGAAGCAGTTTGCAGCTTCTCTGAAATGGGGCTACGGCGCGACATTAAGTTTAGTGGCGCTCATCATCATTAACGTTGCCGCAACCGTGCTGATCAAAATTGCTAAAATAAGATGGTAACACCGTGTATTCATTAAGAACAAGAATTCTTCGGATTATCCTGGCCTGGGTGGTCACCTTGACGATGGTGCTGCCGATTTATTTTTGGATAACGGTTTCTATCAAACGCGACAAGGATGTCTTCGTATTGCCTCCGAAGCTGTTTCGGTTTGAGCCCACGGCCGATTATTTTAAAGCCGTCCTTTTGGATATCTCACCAGATGAACAATCGATTGAATCGAGAGGCACACTGGGGTTTTCCGGGGGCGGGATCACCTATATGGTTCCGCGACTGGTTGACAGTGTCATCATCGCCGTCAGTTCGACGATCCTGGTGGTGACCATCGCAACCTTAGCGGCATTTGCCTTGTCTCGCATTCGCTTTCGAGCCCAACACCACTTTGTCTACCTCATATTATCGACTCGGATGCTGCCGCCGGTGGCGGTGGACATCCCTCTTTTCCTGACTTACAAAACCGTGGGGCTGTATGATACGCACTTGGGTGTCATTCTTGCTCACACCGTGATGAATATTCCGCTGGCCGACCTGCTTCTCAAAAGTTTTTTTGACGACGTTCCCTTGGAGATCGATGAGGCCGCCATTATCGACGGTGCAACCAACTGGGAGATCTTCCGCCGGATCATTCTGCCGACGATGCGCACGGGCATCGCGGCAACGGCGGTGCTGTGTTTTATATTCAGCTGGACCGAGTTTCTTTTCGTGCTGATGTTGACCGCCACCGGTCTGAAAACCGTACCGGTGGCAACCTCCGCCTTTGTAACTTCCACCGGTACCCAATGGGGGAGTTTGGCAGCACTGGGGG
>JARFPZ010000240.1 GCA_029288035.1 Desulfosarcina sp. | reverse complement strand
TCAACATAAACTTTAGATCACTATTAATACATTGGGTTTATTCAATTATGTCTCCTTTGTACCCTTGTTCATTTTCATTTATCAGTTGACAGAAAAATTGAGCCACTTGTATAGTTACCCAAAGTGACAGGTTCCTGGTTCGGGGTTCAATGGTTTTAAGATTCTGATTTCCGCAACCTAACACGCCATTTTTTGGATTGGCCTCTTTCACCTATTGGGTGTAACAGCTTTGCAGGTTTATAAATGCAAAATCCACTTAGGATGAGTCCTTTAGGGCTCTTTAACCGGGAACCCCTGAACCTTGAATCGCTTAACCCATTTAGAATAACGTTTTTCGCCCGACCTCAAATGGCCGGGATGACCGATTTTGACATTGGCCGGAGTAGCTGTCATGCCCTATCCCGTAGGAATGCAGGAATCAATAAAAAATGTGGAATCCACCAGGCCATCCCGCTTGAATCAGGAGTTCAATCGCTTACAACTATCTGAAAAGTCAAAGCTTTTAGAAGATTATCATCCTGATTATCGGACCGGCAGCAAAGCACCCATTCCCTTGGGACCGAACAGCGATGAGCTGGTGCCGGTTGAATTGGTGGAATTGTTAACATCTCCCAGCAGATTGAACCCGGCTGAGATCAACCTGGCAAAGATAGATTATCGAACCGACGTATTGATCATCGGCGGCGGCGGCGGGGGCGCTACGGCAGCACTGATCGCAACCGATAATGGTGCAAAGGTCCTGCTGGCGACAAAATTACGACTGGGCGATTCAAATACCATCATGGCAGAAGGCGGCATCGGGGCGGCGACCATGCCGGAGGATTCACCGGTTATCCACTGGATCGATACCATGATGGGCGGCCGGTTTCAAAATAAGCCGGATCTGGTCGAAGCCCTGGTTACCGATGCGCCGTTCATTGTGAGCTGGTTGACAGATCTGGGGGTGAACTTCGACCGCAATCCGGACGGCACCTTTGAAACCCATATGCCGGGTGGACACTCCCGCAAAAGATCGCATTCGGTTAAGGATCTAACGGGACTGGAAATCATGCGGGTGCTGGGTGACGAAATTCGCAATCGGGAAATTGATGTTTTAGAATTCAGCCCTGCCATCGAACTAATTTTAGATCATAACGGACAATGTGCCGGAGCGGTTCTGTTGAATTTAGACACCGGCCAGCACATCGTGGTCGAATCCAAGACAACCATCGTCTGCACCGGCGGAATGGGCCGCTTGCATCCCAACGGTTTTCCCACCTCTAATCATTACGGTGCCACAGCCGATGGCATTGTGATGGCCTACCGCGCCGGGGCGAAGCTGCTACATCCCGGTTTTGTTCAATATCATCCAACCGGTGCCGCCTGGCCGGAACAAATGCTCGGACTTCTCATTTCAGAAGCCTTAAGAGCTCAAAATGGTCAATTGGTCAACAGCAACGGCGACATGTTTGTCTATCGATTGGAGACAAGGGATGCCGTTGCCTCGGCCATTATTAGAGAGTGCAGCGATTGCGGTAAGGGCGTATTGACCCCCACCGGCATGACGGGCGTCTGGCTCGATACACCCCTAATTGACATGATCTGCGGTCAAGGAACCTTTTTGCGCCGGTTTGCCGGAATCCATGGACGCTTTAAAAAATACGATATCGATCCCATCCAGGAGCCGATTTTAATCTATCCGACCCAGCATTATCAAAACGGGGGGGTTGAAATCAGTGCCGGCGGTGAAACCAATATTCCCAACCTTTACATGGCCGGGGAAGTCACCGGTGGCATACACGGCCATAATCGACTGGGATCAAATTCGCTCCAGGATATATTTGTATTTGGTCGCCGGGCAGGCCGCCAGGCTGCTGAAAAAAGCCGGCAGGTTAAAATCGGAGAGTTGTCGCTAGCGCATATAGAATCCTACAATACCCTGTTAAAAAAAGAACATCTGGCGACAGGTAAAGTGTCACCTTTGATTCTTCCGGAATACCGGTTTGAAAAGGCCCTGACTAAAATACAACACTTAAAGAAAGATCAAGCATGCAAAACGATATCATAACGCCAATACCCGTCAATGTGATGGGTAAGACCTACGAGGTGCCCCAGGGGCTGACGATCATGAAAGCCCTGGAATATTCGGGCTACCGTCTGACACGCGGGTGCGGTTGCCGCGGCGGTGTCTGTGGCGCTTGTGCTACGATTTACCGGAAAAAGGGAGACTATCGGCTTCAGGTCGGACTGGCCTGCCAGACCGTCGTGGAGCCGGATATATATGTCCTCCAGCTGCCGTTTTTCCCGGCCAACAAAGCCCTTTATGATATTGGCCGGGCCGTTCCCGATGCTCAGAATATTCGCAAACTCTACCCGGAACTGCTGCGATGCATGGGATGCAATACCTGTACAAAGTCATGCCCGATGGATTTGGAAGTCATGAATTTTGTTTCGGCTGCCATCGCCGGCGACTATCACCGGGTTGTTGAACGATCAATAGAATGTGTGGCCTGCGGATTGTGCGCCGCACGTTGCCCGGCGGAATTGGCGCCATTTAACATTGCTCTGCTGATCCGCCGAATGGTTGGCCGACATCTGGTCCAGCCGTCCGCTCAACTGGCCGAGCGATTGGAAGAAATCAAATCGGGAAAATATGAAAAAGAGCTTCAAGAGTTAAAGAACACTGAAAAGAGCGAGATCGAAAAGAGATACCAGGAGTTACAGGCCACTAAGGGGGCTTCTGTATGAGGTTATTATATGGTGACTACGAAATAGCATTACCCATTTTTATCCTCCTCCTTGGAGAGCCATAGCATTTCAAAGTTTCAGTATTCTGCGGTTCTCTTGTGCTAAAAACGATAAAGTGCAGCGGCATCATTATTCGATGTATATCTTTAAAATTGTAAGCGCCAATAGAAAATAAGGGAGAATCTGAAATGGCAAGTAAACCATCCATTCTTGTGGTCAGCGCCCATGCGGCCGATTTCATCTGGCGTGCCGGCGGTGCAATTGCGCTGTATGCCGATCGAGGCTATCGTGTTCGCGTCATCTGCCTTTCCTACGGCGAACGAGGAGAATCTGCCCGGCTGTGGAAGCAAACCGCCATGTCCGTTGAAAAAGTATAAGAAATCAGAAGAGATGAAGCCAGTCGCGCTGCTGAAATTCTAGGGGCAGATATCACCTTTCTGGATGCCGGGGACTATCCCCTGAATCCAACGGATGAGCTAATGGCTGTCTCTTATACACATCTGACGCTGCCGACGAAGATTAAGTGGTGGGGGGGGGGGGGGGGGGGGGGGGGGGGGGGGGGGGGGGGGGGGGGGGG
>JARFPZ010000164.1 GCA_029288035.1 Desulfosarcina sp. | reverse complement strand
AAAATAAAGCATTTCAAATTATAAAAATAGATAATTATAGCCTATACTGATCGGTTCCAAGTCCAGGGTTCAAAGGTTACAAGTGTTGGAAACGTTATATTTACAGATCAATATTCGCAAATCCCGACGTTACCATTGGGTGAAAAGGCTTTAGAATCAAGATGAAGACACAATCCCTTGGAAAAGGGCTGGTTATGGATTTTTAACCCTGAACGTTGAACCTTGAACCATTCAACCTAGTTTTCCGTCTCAAGAATGCCGAATGCCTCGGCATCCAGCAGATTGATCCCATTGGCCGTTAACACATCAATGGCCTTCTCATTGTCGCTGAAGCGAAAAATCATCACGGCTTTGCCCTGGGAGAAACGGATGAACGCATACATAAATACTACGTAAACACCGGCGTTGGTGAGCGGCTGCAGAATTTTTGCCAGACTGCCGGGTTTATCCTCAATCTCAGCGGCAATGACCTCATTCACAAAAGCGGGAATCTCCATTCGCATCAATATCCGCCTTGCCTTGACAACATCCGACACCAGAAGACGAAGCTGACCAAAAGCACCGGTATCCACCAGATTTAGTGCGCGAAGGTTAATGCCGGCCTTTCCCAGCGCATTGGTAACTTCCATTAGCCGCCCAGGTGCATTTTCGATGGATACAACAATTTGCTTTAATTTCATTGACCCCTCCAGCTCTACCCGGCTAAACCGGAATTGACGATTTACTGTAATATTTCACCGCAGGACACAGAACGCACAGAGAAAAGCTTAAAAATCAATCCGCTGTCAAGTCCCACCGGGCCGTAGGGCTTTCCCTATGGGCCGGAGGCTGTGCTCTTGCGGTTTTAATGTAATTGCCCAAAATACATAATCGAATTTATGGACCAGAGCACATAATAGTTGAATTTTTGCAAGAAGTCTAAAAAATATAAATGGGGCGTGTCAAGCGATAAAGCCACAAATGTGGTTGATTAAGTTGATTAGTTGATTAGGTTAACTCAATAAATTCAGAACTACTGATGTGTCGTAAAATCTGATACAACTGAAACGTCAGAAATCGTGCCCATAAAACTGAATTTGGGCGAATCGTTCTGAATTTTTTTAATTTCAGGTCTCCAACTAATATAAAGGACGTCGATCATACCTTTTTCTGGGTTATCGTTCCATTTATTTTTATTAAAATCTGTTGCACCTTGAATTTACGCTTGTTTTTACTACAAATATTCCATCATTCCACTATTCCATGATTGGGTTAAAAGACTCAAATATCAGAAAATAATCCATATTTTCATGGAGTTGTAGAAATTCCGATACATTTAGTCCAGCGGCCAAAGGCCTTTTTCCTCCAGAACCGATTTTAATGTCTTCAGGGCGGAATTGGTGGCAGGTACACCTCCGTAAACCGCGGTTTGAAACATCACCTCGGCAATCTCCTCCGGGCGACAGCCGACATTCAACGCCGCTTGAATGTGCAATCGGAGTTCATCCGGGCGGGAGAGAACCGTCAGTGCTGCCACGGTGATCAGCTGCCTGGTTTGGTGGGGTATTTTTTCGCGGCCATACATTTGACCGGTAATAAACAGCGAAAGATCTTTGGCAAGGTCCTTGTCAAATGATCGCCACAGATCAAACGGCCGCTCACCTCTGACATCCTTGAAGTACAGATCTGCCGTTTTTTTGGTCTTGGCTATAATTTCTTTATCCAAAATATGCTCCTTTCGAAACTCGTCGCCACCAGGAACACTAAGTCACAAAGAATGAAATCTCTCCGCGGCAAGCCGCGGAGTATCATGTTTTTAGAATTTAACTCACTTTTATCGCAGCAAGCTGCGGGGAATTAAACCCGGGAGAGATTAAAGAATAAATCTTTTTTTGTGCCTTCGTGTCTTAGTGGCTATGTTTTTAAGGCGATCCAAAAACAATCAGCCCTGCTGATAGCAGGGCTGAAGGTGATTATCGAAACAAGAATGAGTATCGACTATTCAAGGTTGTGAAACCGTTATAAGATAGAATATTTAGGACCGCCCCCCCCCTCGGGGCAGGTCCATATGATGTTCTCGTATGGATCTTTGATCTCGCAGGTCTTGCAGTGCAGACAGTTTGACGGGTTGAGCTTCAGGCGCCTGGACCCGTCTGGGTCTTCTTCCAGTTCATACACCTGGGCCGGACAGAAACGCGTGCAGGGGCAGCGATAGTTATCAAAGCACTCGCCGACACAAATGCTTTGATCAGGGATATTGAGATGACAGGGTTGGTTTTCCTCATGGCTGGTGCCGGAAAGGTAGAGCCCGGTCAATTTATCCAGATACAGCTTGCCGTCAAGATCCTGGGTTTCCGGGGACACGGTTTGGGAAACCGTTGCGTTATTAAGTTTTCTTAAAGACAGGCAGTCCTTTTTGATTTCCATGGGATCAACAAATCCGCGACCGCCACTCAAATACTGGGCGCCGATAGTGATGAATTTCCCCACGCCTTTTTGGGAAAGGGCCTGGTCGAAATTACGCGCGCTGTACAGTTCTTTTTTTATCCAGCTGCGGTCAACACTTTGCGCATAGGCTCCCAGGGTCTCAGCTGAATAATTCTCGCGGTCCAAGGCTGTCAGGATCGCTTCAGCCGCCAGCATGCCGGATTTCATGGCGGTGTGCACACCCTTGAGCCGCTGAATATTTAACATGGAAGCGCTGTCGCCGACAACCACCGCACCGTTCAACGCCAGCCGGGGCATCGTATAATAGCCGCCGGCCGGCAGGGTCTTGGCGCCCTGCTGCAGCACTTTTCCGCCCTGGATGATATCGGCAATCAGCGGGTGTTTTTTAAAACTTAAAAATGCCTGGTAGGGTTCAAACAGCGGGTCTTCATATTCCAATCCGATAACGAATCCCAGAGAGACCCGATTGTCCTTCATTTTATAGAGAAATCCACCGCCTTTCGTATCAAAACCCAGCGGGTAGCCGAAGGAATGCACGACCGTGGTGTTGGATGAATTAAAAGGACTTGATTCCGGAATTTCAATCACTTCCTTGATAGCGGTCTCAAACACCTGGGGCATTTTATCTTCGAAAATATCCAGCTTCTTGCCGATCTCGCGCAGAAGGCTTCCCTGGGGCCCTTCCCCAAAGACGGTAACTTTGGCCATCAAGTCAACACCCGGCTCAAAATTAGGTCTTTTGTTACCATCTTTATCGATACCTTTGTCTCCGGTGCGGATGCCGATGACCCGGTCGCTGTCCGCTTCATACAGCACCTCGACGCCGGCAAACCCCGGAAAAACCATCACGCCCAGCTCTTCAGCCATCTCTCCCAGCCAGGTGCAATACTTGGAAAGGCTGATGATGTGGCAGCCACTATTGTGCATGTAACTGGGTGTATAAGGAAGACGAAATTTGCCGGTAGCTGTCAGATAGTAGAATTCGTCACGACATTCAGGTTGTTCGATCGGACACTCTTTCTCCAGGAAATCGGGTATGAGTTCTTGCAGTGCTACAGGGTCCAGAATGGCCCCGCTCAGTGAGTGAGAGCCGATGGATTCAGCCTTTTCAATCAAGCAAACCTCGATTTCCTTTCCCGCTTTCTGCGCCATGTTCATCAAGTGGATGGCACCGGCCAGGTTCGCCGGGCCACCGCCGACAAACAGGACGTCAAACTCCAATGCTTCTCTGGTTTCATCCATAAAATGTTCCTCTTCGATAACAACTATTCTCTAAAATTTAAATCAGCTCTTTATCTTCTTCACTTCTTCCGCCATCGCTGGAACCACTTCCGCCAGATCGCCGACAATACCCAGATCCGCCTTTGAGAAAATGGGTGCTTCAGGATCCTTGTTGATGGCCACGATGAACTTGGAAGTCGACATGCCGGCCAGATGCTGAATGGCGCCTGAAATACCGCAGGCAACGTACAACACCGGGGAGACAACTTTACCGGTCTGGCCCACCTGATCGCTATGCGGGCGCCAGCCTTCATCCACCGCAGAGCGTGAGGCCCCCACTGCACCGCCAAAAGCGGCCGCCAGTTGTTCAATGGCAGCGAAATCTCCACTGGTTCCGCGACCGCCGGACACGATAATATCCGCTTCGGTCAGCTCGATTTTATCGCCGGTTTCCATGTTCTTGTCGACAACCGTTGTTTTGACGTCACCGACATTGGCGTCAACTTTTTCTACCACGCTATCTTTGGCCGTCTCGACAATGTCCATCACATTCGGGCGAATTGCGATGAGTTGCGGAGAACCCTCAATTTCAACATCGGCAAAAATTTTCCCACCGAACATCGGGCGGGTGCAGGTCAAGTTACCACCATCCAGCTTGATCACCGTACAGTCCATGGCAAGGCCCGCATCCAGTCTGGCGGCCAAGCGTGCACCCAG
>JARFPZ010000118.1 GCA_029288035.1 Desulfosarcina sp. | reverse complement strand
TCCCAATATTGACCTTAGCATTTTCAAAGATCTTGATTCGCAGACTGCCTTGGAGTCTATTGCTCATCTGCCAGGTTTTACAAAATTTGACTCGGATTTATATTTTAAGGATTTTGGCACCACCGGTGATAAACGATACGTTGTCGGAATCAATCCGATAAGATTGATACAAGATCGAAAATGCCGCCAAGAAAAAATCGACTGCTTTCAGCGTTTTGTTGCCAGCAATAATCGCTTGTTAAAGAAAGGCATCCGAAGGAAAAGATTTTCTAAATTCTAAACAGCTCTATGAACCATTAAAAAGCTGCAAACTAGTAACATTTTTAGACGAACTGTCAGGGATCACCAAAAAAGATATAATCCCTCTTTCCGAAGGATTCGACCCCAAAACGGAAAAAGTCGGCGACTACATGACCTCTCCGCTTCGTACCGCAAGCCATCGTACCCGCATTTATAAGCTGGAAGAAATGTTTTTAGGGCTGATTTCATTTTCATTATGATCCAAGATAACCGATTTGAGCTGAAACAAACGCCAGCGCATATTTGGGTTGGATTTAGCGCGGAACACCCTATCCTCAGCTCTGCTGTGTATAACGGAGGCGCATGTGCCGCTTCAAACATATTAATTATGAAAGTGGCAGAAAATTTCGAAGGCACAAAGCAAGTAATGCAAACTCCGGAAAATACCCTGGCAGAATATTGCAAACAGCTCGGACTCGACGGAACAACCGTCGGTATGATGACATCCGCATCCATGGATTCCTTCCGACGGGTCACCAGGTTATCCCAAGGCGTCGAAATATCCGCTATTATTACGGCTGGGATTTCAAACGCTTGCTGTGCAGGTGATCGGGCCGCCTGGCGTAAATTTCAGGTAGATGACAATCCAACCGGAACCGTCAACATCATCATTATTACAAATGCGATGATGTCGCAGGCTGCCATGGTGGAATCCGTGATGGTCGTCACTGAAGCAAAAACTGTTGCTATGCGTAAGCTCGGCGTAAAAAGTACGGTTTCCGGGGCAATGGCAACCGGTACGGGTACCGACGCAATTGCAGTCGTCAACGGATTCGGCCCTGAAGCCATCCACTACTGCGGAAAGCACGTGCTTTTCGGTGAGATGCTTGCATCTGCTGTAATAGAGGCTATCACAGGATCATTAAGCGAGAGGATATAGATACCACAAACGTCATGCCCGCCAAGGCGGGTATCCAGTCTTAAAAAGACTTCTTACGATTTTATCAAGTTTATGGGACGAAGATTGGTCAGTTTAAATCTTGAGATGGGTAGGATATTATAAAAATTATGTAAAGAATTTTACTCCCCCATGACGTTTAAATATTACATGTTTGCAGTTTATTGGTTACGCTGTTTTATAATAGCAGGGTTAAATGCTCGTCAGGTATTTAGCTTAGGTTTGGGTTATTCTTTTGTAAGGAAGCTGCATTAAAATTCTTACCTCTGAGAACACTTGGTTGGGACATTGCAATAACAGAAAAGGGTGTGATGTTTTTGGAAACAAATGTTCCATATGGACCACCCTACTATTTTATGTCAATGGATAAATTCGTAAACATTCTTACCAAAGAAACTTAGTGCATTTTTTAAGGCTGAGGAGTAACTTCAGACTCATATCTTACCAGTTGGAACGATCATTGATAATTTTCTCTCAAGATTAGGTTAGAATCATGGGATTGAAACCTGGGACCCCAATAAATATCGCTCCGGCATCCGCAGCCTGTCCCCGCTTTCGGCCACGGTCCTCATGGCAATCGGGGCAGCTGCGGTGCTAAAGGCAATCGTGTCCGGAGATTTCTAGCGCCCCATCCAGCCGCCGTCTACCAGAACCACGGTGCCGTGCATGTAGTCGGAAGCCTTTGAGGCCAGAAAGACGACCGGACCGGCAAAGTCTCCGGCTTCCCCCCAGCGTCCGGCCGGAATGCGCGCCAAAATCGCCTGGCTCCGTTCGGGATCATTTCGCAACGCTTCGGTGTTGTCGGTACTGATATAGCCGGGGGCGATGGCATTGACGTTGACTCCCTGACCGGCCCATTCATTGGCCAGGGCCATGGTGAGTTGACCGACACCGGCTTTGCTGGCCGCATAGCCCGGCACCAGGATTCCCCCTTGAAAGGTCAACAGAGATGCGGTGAAGATAATTTTGCCCCGGCCGCGGGCGACCATCTCTTTGCCGATTTCCCGGGAAAGGATAAACTGCGCACTCAGATTTACTTCGATGACTTTATCCCAGTCTTCATCAGGGTGCTCCACAGCGGGCACACGGATGATGGTCCCGGCGTTATTAACTAAAATTTCGATTTGCGGAAAATCGCTTTTTACCCGGGTGATAAAGCGGTATAGCGCCGGCCGGTCACTAAAATCGCAGGCATACCCCTTGAAATTTCGTCCCCTTTCCGTGACCGCTTGTCCGACGACACTACCTTCGGTTTCAAGGGTTGCACTGACACCGACAATATCCGCCCCGGCTTCGGCCAGGGCAATGGCCATGGCTTTGCCGATGCCTCTTTTGCAACCGGTCACAAGTGCCGTTTGGCCATCCAGCTTAAATTGATCGAGTATACTCATAGATAACCTCCTAAAGCGGATCTGTCTATGGTTGAGAACCAAACAGATCATTCGCTGAACCACGAAGGGCACGAAGCACACGAAAAAAACGTATAATGAAGACTTCGTGACCTTCGTTTCTAAGTGGTGAGTTAAAATTTTGACAAAGAATGCTATAATTTCCTTTATTTTGGTTATAGAACCGAAATAAAAAATAAAATTCAGAACGATTCACCCAAATTCAGTCTTATTAACGCGATGTCTGACATTTCTGTTGCATCAAATTTTACGACACATCATTAGTTCTGAATTTTATGAACATTTGATTAAACTTTTCATTGCCAGGGCATTACCGCTAAGGGCTTGAAAGGCGTCGGTGATTTTTTCCAGCGGCCGAACATCCGTGATGATCGAATTACAGTCGATGGCCCCGGAGGCGACCAGTTTGATGGCCTCCTCGTAGTCTTCCGCTTCGTATACCCGGGCCCCAAAAAGTTCGATTTCCCGCCAGAAAAATTTAAAAAGATCCACCGTCGGCTTGGTACCGTGGATGGCGACCATCACAATCCGGCAACGGGTGGCGGCCGCTTCGGTCATCGTATCCACTCCGGCCTGGGTTCCGGAAACTTCAAAGATGACGTCGGCCCCTTTGTCAGCGGTTTGCGCATAGATCTTCTCCGCGACATTGACCTCTTTGGGATTTAGGGTTGCAAAACCCAACGATTGCGCCAATCCCAAGCGGTGAGCGTTGACTTCCGATACCGTAACCTTGGCCCCGACGTGGCCGGCTACCATGGCGATGAGCATGCCGATGGGCCCACCACCGATCACCAAGGCATCTTCGCCGGCGATTAGCCGTGCCCGCCGCACATCGTGGCAAGCCACTGCTACCGGTTCGATGAGGGCCGCGTGTTCTATAGATAGATCGGCGGGAATCTTGTGGATGGTGTGGGCCGGCACCGTCCAGGCTTGTTGAAAGGCACCGTCGGTATCGAGGCCAAGAAATTTAAGGTTTTGGCAGATATGGGTATGTCCTCTTTGGCAGGCCGGACAGGCGCCGCAGGCAGCCAGGGGACGGATCACCACCGGATCGCCGATTTCCAGGCCATGGACCTTTTGGCCGATGGCGGCAATCTTACCGGACATTTCGTGGCCGATCACCCGGTGGGTTCCCACGCGGGCGTCCATCACTCCGTGAAAGACGTGCAGATCCGTGCCGCAAATCCCACAGTAGGCAACACTTACCTGGACTTCTCCCTCGCCGGGTGCAACGGGTTGAACGGATTCAATCGCAAACGTCTTATTTCCAGTATAATATGCAGCTTTCATTTGTCCTCGCTAGGTTAATTTGAAATCTATTCGTTTTATCTAAAATTAATCGTCTACAGCACTTCATAAGGCTTCAGCTTATCCCAATTAAACGTGACGCCGACCCCGTCGGTGTCGGGCGCAACGGCGCGATAGTTATCGATAACCAATGGCCGGGTGGTATATTCGTCAATGGGAAAACTGTGCACTTCGAGCCAACCGGCATTGGGTTGGGATGCGACCAGACTCACATGCAGCTCTTGCATGCCATGGCTGCAAATAGGGAGGTCATACTCTCCGGCAAGGTCGGCCACACGCAACCAGCCGGTGATGCCACCGCAATTGGAGGCGTCGGGCTGGATGTAGGATAGTTTGGCCTGGTCGAAAGCAAAGCCGAATTCGTAGATCGTATGCAGATTTTCACCCATGGCCAGGGGCATGCCGGTGGCTTCTGCAATCTGAGCATAGCCGGCATAATTGTCCGGAATAATCGGCTCTTCAAACCAGAGGATATTATAGGGTTTAAAGGCTTCGGCCGCACGGACGGCTTGGGTCACCGACATAGCGTAGTTGGCATCCACCATGAAGACGGTCTCAGCGCCGATAAGCTTACGCACAGCTTTTACGCGTGCGACATCTTCTTCGAGACGTTTACGACCGACCTTTATTTTTACGGCGTTATATCCGCGGTCCAGATACCCCTGAATGTTGTTCAACAGTTTTTCCATTGGGAACGCCAAGTCAATCCCGCCGCAATAGGCTTTGGCTGTGTCGGATGTGCCCCCTGCCATTTGCCACAGCGGTTTGCCGGTCATTTGGCCTCGGATATCCCACAACGCGATGTCCACGGCCGACATCGCAAAGGCGGCAATGCCCCCGCGCCCGACATAATGGATATGCCACTCCATGAATTCGAAAATTTCTTCAATATCCGAACCGTCTTTACGGATCAATGCCGGAGCCAGATCGTGTTTGATCATCGCGTGGATTGCCCGGCCACCCTTACCACCCGTATAAGTGTACCCGGTACCTCGGCAGCCGTTCACGAGTGCTACCGTAACAGTGACGAGTTCAAAGTGCGTGTGATCGCCGTGTTTGGCATCGGAAAGTACTTCCGGCAAGGGAACGGCAAATAGCCGGATGTCTATCTCCTTTATGTGAGTGCTATTCATAGATGATCTTTGTTTATCGCACGCCTTTGTTAAGATTCAAAACTACTAAGGATTTATCAAACAAAATATTTTTGCCACCAAGGCACCAAGACACGAAGTTAAATTATAAAAACAGTTATTGTTTGTGTCTTCGTACCTTTGTGGCTATTCTAGTCGGGTTTCCCGAGAAGTTTTTCCAACTGGGGTGAGGAACCACGAAATTAGCTCGGCCAGTTGCCGCCATCCACATTGAGGCATTGTTGAGTGATGTAATCGGCGTCCTCCGACGCCAAAAATACCGCGGCCCCGGCCACATCCTCGGGTTGTTCGATACGTCCGAGCGGAATGGATTCGGTAAACTTGCGTTTGGGCTCGCCGATCTCCCAGCCGAGAAGTTTGGCAAACTGCTTGTCAATTTCCACCCATAAAGGCGTATCCACGATGCCCGGCGCGATGGCGTTGACGTTGATTTTGTGTTCGGCCAGGGCCAGGGCGATGGACTGGTTCATGTTTATGACGGCGGCCTTACTGGCGCAGTAGGCCATCACCAGGGATTCGCCTCTGCGCCCGGCTTGGGAGGCCAGATTGACAATTTTGCCCCCCCGGTTCTGGGCAATCATCTGTTTGGCCGCCTCCTGGCTGCAGATCATCAAGCCTTTACAGTTTACACCGAAAAAAAAGTCAAAGTCGGCTTCGGTGGTTTCCAGAAATGGGATGATCTTGCCCACACCGGCATTGTTGACCAGGATGTCGAGACCGCCAAATTCTTTGACAGCGGTCGCCACCATGTTTTTCACACCTTCGCGATCCGTAACATCGACCGTTACCGCTAGAGCTTTACCATCTGCATTTTTGATTTCTTCGGCGACCTTCTCGGCGCTGGCGGTGTCTAAATCCGCAACCACTACCGAGGCCCCCTCGCGGGCGTACCGTAAACAGATCCCCCGGCCGATACCTGATCCGCCGCCGGTGACAATTGCCGTCTTACCTTCGAGTTTCATGACTTTTCCTCCTTGATATGGTTATAAGACTAACTGCTTTTTAAGGAGTCCATTAAAATTTGTAATAATTCTTTGCTATTTCAGACCTCGTCGAATAGTTTACTGGTTGAATGGTTGATTAGGTAAATTATAGCCATAACTTAGAATGTTAATATTGTTAGTGCATGAAGTTTCTAATTATTTTGTAAATATAGGATAAATATATAATTACGACTACTTAACCAATCAACTCATCAACCAATCAACGATATTTTTATCTTACGCTCGATAGTCTCGCTATTTTCCAAGTTTGGTACCGGCCACGAACGCTTTCTGCAGGAGAATAAACAGGAACAGCAAGAGACCTACGAATATCGGGGTCCAATAAACGTTTAGTTCTCCTTGAAAGGTGATGAATGTTTGGATCGTGCCCCGGATCCCCACCCCCATGAGGGTTCCGATGACAGAGCCGAATCCACCGGTGAGAAGCGTTCCCCCGATAACCACTGCGGCAATAGCCTGGAGTTCAAGGCCGATGGCCGCCAAGCCGTAGCCTGAAAGGGTGAAGAATACATATACCAGCCCTCCGATACCGGAACAGAATCCGCTGAAGGTGTAGATCAAAACTTTGGTGCGTGGCACCGGCAACCCCATCAGGAAGGCGGATTGTTCATTGCCGCCCATGGCGTAGCAGGTTCGGCCGAACTTGGTATATTTCAACAGGTACCAGGTGATGAGGACTATGAACAGGAAAATCATGGCCGGAACCGTCAGTTTGGCGCCGCCGGCAAAACGCAGACCTGCCGTGGACATGGCATGATAAAAGGGTCCTTTGATAGGAATCGATGAAAGACTAAGAACATAACCCAACCCCCTGGCGAAGAACATTCCCGCCAAGGTAACAATGAAGGGGGGTGCCTCGAAGTACTGGATCATCAGGCCCATCAGGAAGCCCAGGCCCGTAGCGAATAAAATGGCGATGGGAATCGCCAATGGGGCGTTTATTCCGGACCGGTCGAGCACGGCGATGATCATGGCGGTTGTCGAGATCACCGCTCCGACCGACAAGTCAATACCCCCGGAGATGATCACGACCGTCATTCCCACCGCGGCCAATCCTAAGAAGGCATTGTTGGTTAGGAGATTCAAGAGCACCCGGAGGGTGAAGAAATTTCGAAATAGAACGCCGCCGATGATAAAGAAGACGACAAACACCAGGGTTGGCGCAATAATTGTCAGATTGCGTTTGAAGAATGAGTCCCGTTTGAGGGCCGTATCACGCATGGATACTCGCTTCCTTTCGCGCGCGACGCTTAAAGGCCATCTCTTTGACCCGGTTGGATTGCAACATGAGGACGACAACCACGACAGCCGCCTGGAATATCAGGGTGAATTGGACCGGCACCGCCCGGGTAAGCAGAGTAGTGATGAGGGTCTGGATGATCAACGCGCCCACCACCGTTCCGGCCAGGCTGTATCGGCCGCCGGCCATACTGGTGCCGCCGATAACGACGGCCAGGATGGCTTCGAGCTCAATCCAGAGACCGATAAAGGCGGCGTCGGCGCTTTGTACGTCGGCGGTGAAGATAATTCCGGCCACTCCGGAACAGACCCCTGCAATAACATAGACCAGGATCCGCACCAGAGTGGTATTGGTACCCGAGTAGCGACTGGCGGTCTCGTTGCCACCGGTGCTTTGAATCAGCAGTCCTAAGGGCGTGCGGTTGGTGAGTACGGCTAAGACAATCAAGATGAAAATCGCGATGTATATCGGGATTGGCAGTCCCAACCAGTCCCCCACTCCCAGCGACATATAGCTGGGGTGGTCGTAGTTAAGGACGTAACCACCGGTGAAGAGCATTGCCATGCCTCTGCCGGTGACCATCAGAATAAGGGTGGCCACGATGGGTTGTATTTTGACGACCGATACGAGTAATCCGTTAAAGAGTCCGCAGACCGCTGCCGCCGAGAGAGCGACTATGATTACCAGGAGGATGGATGCCGTCGAGGTATCCTGGGTGGCCAGGTAGGTGATGTCCCCTCCGCGAATCACCAATACCGCCAACGATCCGGCAATGGCGGCGATGGAACCTACGGAAATGTCGATACCGCCGGTGGCAATGACCAACGTCATGCCCAGGGCTACGATCAACCGTGGCGCCGCCCGCTTCAGCAAGTCCATGAGACTCCCGACGAGGCGACCGTTTTGAACGGAAATCTCGAAGAAACCCTCGGTGAAAAAAAAGTTGAAAAGAAGGATCATCCCGAGGGCGATGAGGGGCCATTGAATCGATTTGATTCCCGCTGCCAGACGCGCAGAGAATGCTTGCCCCTGCCGTAATTGTTTATTCACCGTCTGAGTGCCTTTCCGCAATGGCGTGCATGATGGTATTTTCGTTGATGTCGTCCCCCTCGAGGGTGGTGGATACCTGCATATCGTGCATCACCATCACTTTGGTGGAGCAGCGCGCGATCTCTTCAAGCTCCGAGGAAATGAACATCACCGCCATCTCCTGCTTGCTGAGTTCGACGATCAGTTTCTGGATTTCGGTTTTGGCGCCTACGTCGATACCCCGGGTGGGTTCGTCAAGAATGAGGAATTTCGGGTTGGCGGCCAGCCAGCGTCCGATGATAACTTTTTGCTGGTTTCCGCCGCTGAGATTCTTGATGGCTTGATCGGCCGTCGGGGTTTTGATATTGAGAATGTCGATGTAGCGATCGGCAATTTCTTGTTGCTCTGCGCGGCTCAGGGTTTTAAACCAGCCTTTGCGGTTCTGCAGGGCCAGGATGATGTTCTCCCGGACTGAGAGATCACCGATGATACCTTGATCTTTCCGGTCTTCGGGGCTCAGAGCCAATCCCAGTTGGAGCGCCTTACGAGGATGTTTAATTTTTGTCTGCTCACCTTCGACGAGTAGGACCCCTTTATCGGCGACGTCGATCCCGAAGAGGAGGTTGGCCAATTCGGTGCGGCCGGAGCCGAGTAACCCGGCGCAGCCGAGTACCTCTCCGGTTGCCACCCGGAGATCCAAGGGCTTGATCCCGCCGGTCTTACCCAAGCCACGGGCTTCCACAACACTCTGTCTCCGCCCCCGACCATCTCCGGACGCGTTTCCTAATTTGCCGGCAGTCACTTCCGAAAGCTTTTCCGCCTCCTTCCCAAGTAGTTTAGAAATGAGCTGGAGTTTGTTAAGTTCGGCCACGGACCATGTGCCGATGTAGGTCCCGTTCCTGAGGACGGTGACGGTATCCGCGATTTCGTACATTTGGTCGACAAAGTGGGTAATGAAGATGATGGCTTGGCCTTCGTCCTTGAGCCTGCGCATCTGAGTGAAAAGGCGCTCGGTCTCTTGAACGTTGAGACTGGAGGTCGGCTCGTCAAGAATGAGGATCTTGGAATTGAGTTCCAAAGCCCTGGCGATGGCCACCATTTGTTGGATGGCCACTGGATAGTCACCCAGGTTTTTTTCGATGTCGATTTCCAGGTCGAAGCGGCGGATAATCTTCGCCGCTGCGCGGTTCATGGTCTTCCAATCTATGCGTCCACCTTTGATCGGCTGGCGACCCAAGAAGACGTTTTCGGCCACTGAGAGATTGGGGACTAGGTTCACCTCCTGGTAGACAGGGCTTATGCCTGCCTCTTGGGCTTGGAGCGGGGATTTGCAATCGAGGGGTGCGCCGTTGTAGATAATTTCCCCTGCATCGCGCTTGTATACGCCGGTAAGCACTTTGATGACAGTCGACTTACCGGCGCCGTTCTCGCCCATCAAGGCGTGGATTTCTCCACGTTTCAAACAGAATTCGACATTCGACAGCGCTTTAACTCCCGGAAAGCTTTTGCTCAAACCTTTAATGCTGAGAATCGTGTCGTTGGCATTCATATATATTTGGCTAATACTTACGTGAATCCAGGACAGCTTGATCCACGTCTTTGGATCGGTAGGCGCCATCTTTGTTGACAATCCAGTCAGGCAGCTCTTCACCGCGCCAGGCCGCTTCGAGGGCATCGAAGGCCGAGGGGCCCATTAGCGGGGTGCATTCCACGACGGCATTTAACTCGCCGGCTTTCATGGCCACAAAAGCGTCACGGACGCCATCAATAGACGCCACGTAGATGTCCTTGCCGGGTTGCTTACCGTATTCCTTGATGGCCTGGATCGCGCCGATGGCCATGTCGTCATTGTGGGCGTAGACAACGTCAATTTCATCACCGGCGGCCTGCAGGAAAGCCTCCATCACCTGTTTACCCTGGGTTCGGTTGAACTCGCCGGTTTGTGACATGGTGATTTCGATTTTGGGGTATTTGTTGATGATGTTTTCAAAACCCTTTTTGCGGTCGATGGTGGGATCGGCGCCGGGCTGCCCTTGAAGTTCGGCCACCCGCAGCGGACCCTCGCCAAGGTCTTCAATCATCATTTGGGCAATCATTTCTCCTTCAAGGACGAAGTCCGAGCCAATGAAAGTAACCACGAGATCTTTAGGCGCTTCGATGTCCCGATCGACCAGGACCACGGGGATTTTGGCCTCCTGGGCTTCCTTAAGGACAGGCTCCCAGCCGGTGCTGGTCTTTGGCGCCAGAATGATGCCGTCGACGCCTTGGGCGATGAAGTCTCTCACAGCGGCGATCTGGTTGGCCTGGACCGCCTGACCGTCAGAATATTTCAATTTGTAACCGCGCGCCTTGGCCTCAGATTTGATAGATTCGGTTTCAGCCAACCGCCACGGATTTTGGTTGTCGACCTGGGAAAATCCGACGATCTTTGAATCGGCAAATGCGAAAATTGCCGAGACGCTCAGAAAAGCCAATGCTGTGAGGGTTGTGATAAGAACTTTTTTCATAACGGTCCTCCTTTGGGTAATTAGATTATTTTCCTACTACACTCCGATCTTGCCGAGAAAATATCGGCACTCATTTAAACCGGTTTAATTTTTTAATCATTTATATTTTTAATGTCAAGTATTTTTTTACGGGCTTAAATCAATGCTTGAAATGGGTTTTCGGGATCAGTCATTTGCACTTCCGCAGGAATTTCGAATGATCAATTCCGGAGCCAATATGACGCGCTGCAAAGGAAGGTCGGGATCTGAGATGCGCTTGATCAGCAAATTTGCGGCGGTCTGGCCGATGACCCACTTTTGAATTCTCGCCGTGGTTAACTGCACATACGCTCGGCGTGCCTCCGGAATGTCGTCACAACCCACCACGGCGATATCTTTCCCCGGTTTCAGTCCCATCCTATAAAGTCCTGATATCGCGCCTAATGCCACCTGGTCCGTGTAGCAGGCGATGGCTGACGGCCGATCGCTTCGCGCTAGGATATGTGGAATTGCTTCTTCCGCTGCTTTGGGATTGGTGTCACAATCGATAACCAGGGCAGGATCCACCAATATACCGTTCTCTTCCATGGCACGGAAGTATCCGGCCCGGCGTTTATGGGAAGTGGATGTTTGTTGGCCGCCACCTAACATGGCGATACGGCGATGGCCCAACCTAATTAAATGTTCGGTGGACAACTTTAGAGATAGCGTATCATCGTTGCCGACGTAATCGAACTCACCTCCCTCAATATCGCGGGTGAGCAGCACCGTGGGAATACCGCGCCTTATTAGCGGCTGCAGTGACGCCAGATCCGTACCGGCTGCCGGGCATAGGATCATACCATCCGCACTATGCTCCACCAAGGTCGTGACAAAACCTCTCTGGCGTTCGAGGGATTCATTGGTGTTACAAAGAAACGACATCCGATCATTTTGGCTGAGAACCGATTCGATGGCCGCACAAACTTCACTAAAATATGGATTGGTAATATCGTGAACAGCGAGACCGATGATTCGTGTTTGACCGGTGCTGAGTCCCGCCGCGCCGCGGTTATAGACATATCCAAGCTCTTCGATTTTATTAAGGATTTTCTCCCGTGTCTTTGTTGCTACCAAAGGACTGCCATTGATGGCCAGAGACACGGTCGCTTTTGATACGCCCAGTTCCCCGGCAATATCACTGAGCGTGATGTTGCGCGATTTGGATTTTGATCTTTGGGTGGGATTCATTCGATGCATTTTTCCATTGAGATTTAAACCGGTTTAAGCTAAATTAATTGGCCCCCAGGTGAATGTCAAGATTTAATTAAACCGGTTAAATTTTTCTTCATTCGAACTACGTAACTTTTGCGTTAAAACTTATTCTGGCGGGCATCGGGTTTAAATACAGATATCGTTGATTGGTTAAGTGGTTGTAAATATGAATTACCCCATATTTGCAAAATAATTGGACACTTCATGTTTTGAAAATTGTAACATTCTGAAATTATGACTATAATTTACCTAATCAACCAGTAAACTATTCAACAAGTTCTAAAATATGGAATATTTTTTTATCGGTCTGATGGCCTTGCTGGTGATTACGGCTTCTTTTTTGCAGTCGTTAATTGGCCTTGGATACGTCCTGATCGTTGCACCATTTTTGGTTTTGTATGACCCTAATTTTGTACCGGTTCCGATGCTGTTATGCGGCCTTTTTCTACCACTGCTGATGATTTGGCGTGACCACAGTTCCATTGATTTCACCGGTCTCAAGTTAGCGATTTTCGGAAGAGTCCTTGGTAATTTTATCGCCGTCTGGCTGATTACCATAATTTCCCGAAACACTTTTATGTTGGTCTTTGGTATTTTGGTAATCATCGCCGTCATTCTCAGTGAATCGAACCTTAAATTCAGACCGACCCCTGTCAGCGTTTGTATTGCAGGGCTTTTTTCAGGAATAATGGGCACCTTGGCAGGATTGGGTGGTCCCCCCATGGCAATTTTATATCAAAACGAAAAAGGTTCGGTCATCAGAGGGACTTTATCCGGATTTTCCATCCTCGGAACGGTTCTGTCTTTATTTTTTCTCGGGGTTGCAGGTCGATTTACTTTAAACGACCTTAAGCTATTTTCTTATATGGTGCCGGGTATTGTCGCAGGGTTTTATCTGTCCAAATATGCAATCGGCATTGTCGACAGGGGATATATCAGGAAGGTAATGCTGGGGGTATCGTTTCTGGCTGCAATTATGGTAATTGTTAAAACATTGAGATTTTAGATCTTATAGTGGATGTCGATTACTAATCTATTTAATGAATCGTGATCCAATTAGTCCTAAAAGCTTTAGACCGTCGCGAAAAAGAACAAATGCTAAAACACATAATACTAATCCGAGAAGTCGCATTGTGTAAAGGTATGCATTACCAACTAAAAAAGATTTTGATTTACCAACCATAATCGCCAAAAGGATTTTTGAGCCTACCAACAAGCCCCAAAAACTAACGATGAAAGCAAAAGCCGCAATTAGGCTTTGATTCATTGCTTTGGTTAAAATGGGAGTACCAACAGTTAGCCAAAATAAGTAAGGGTGAGGGCTTAGCGTATTTACTAATATTCCCTTTGTTAACGATTTAGGCTTTGTTTCTTGGAGATTTAGCTCGACACCTTTTATACGTATACTTTCATAACCCATAAATAGAATAACGAAACCGCCAGTCAATGAAATTATTCCCAATATGTTATGGAAACTGGATAACTTTGACAGAATGAATAAGGTTAAAATGACTATTGGCAAATCGGTAATAATTGGAGCGAGAGCAACTTTAATACCAGATTTAACATCATGTTGAAGGGTTTCGGAAATTACAAGAGTCAAGAGCGGACCTGGAGTAAAACCCGCCGATAAACCTAATATGGTCCCGATGATCAAGAAATTGATCTGAAAAACGATACCTCCCCGTTACCCGATCACCGAAAAGCTGCTGTCCGGGTTGATTTCCCGGAGACGTGAATAGAAGCCGACATTAAAGGATCTATCGGTATGTTTCATGTGAAATTGCAGTGGATCCTCGTCATGGTCGTGTCCGTCCTCCACTTTATCGATCAGTTCGGCCATCATGACCCCTGCGACCGGGGCATTCTTGTACTGATTGCCGGACGTGCCGACAGCCATGTAAAAGCCGGGCAGATCCGATTTGTCGTATATGGGAATCCAGTCATCGGAGACATCGTAGAGGTCTACCACGCCCTGCATTTGATTCGGTATCGTCAGTCCCTCGATCCGCTGGGCTTCGCGCATGGCCTGGGCGGTCCATTGTTTGGTGAAGTTTTTATTGTATTTGTCCGGGTCGACAAATTCGCGCTCATCACACTCAGGATCTTCCGAGCCCACCAGGATATGATTGCCCGTCTCGGGTCTCGAATAGCAGCCGATATCGCCGTCGGAGATGATCGTTCCTTCCTTCTGATAATCGATGCCTTCGGGAGCGGGAACATGACAGACTTCCTGGCGCAGGGCACGGGTCTTGATTTTCATGCCTTCTTCCACGCCGGCCATGCGATTGATGATATAGGAGTGGGGACCGGCGACATTGACCACAATACGCGCATCGATCCGGGTCCCATCTTTTAAGGTAACACCTGCCACCCGGCCGTTTTCTTTGCGAATATCGACGACCTCGGCGTTAAATATAAACTGTCCGCCCTTGGCTTCGGCGGCACGCTGAAGGTTATGGGTGGAAAGCTGCGGATCGGAGATGTAACCTGACTCCGGCACATAAATCGCGCCGTCCACGGCCTCACCGGTGGGCTCGCCAAAAACAGGATCATCGGGCAGCTTGACCGGCCAGTATTTGTGGGTATCCAGAAAAGGCACTTTCTGTTTAATCCCGGCGATATCCAGTTCTTCGTATTCAACCCCCAGGTCATCAAGACTGGCCATGACATTTTTAAGGTATTTGTTGTGGGGAGTCTTTATCACCAGGCAACCGGTATTAATGTATTTTGCCGCACCCAGCTCGTCTTCCGCCTCGAGGTATTCGGGCCAGTTGATCCAGTAATAATATCCTTCGCGGGCCATGGCGACGCCATCCGGTGTGGAATAATGAAGACGAATGACGGCACAGGAACCGGACGTGGAACCGTGACCGGAAGATGGCAGCTTGTCCACGTTGAGTGTTTGATAGCCTTTCTTGGACAGTTCAAAAGCGATGGCGGCACCAATGATGCCGGCACCAATGATAATGGCGTCATACTGTTTATTCACGGGTACTCCTCCTGCTGATTATGTCTTGGACCACTTATTCTCTATTTATGGATATCGTCTGTCAAGGAAATATTTAGCCGGGAATCACAAAATTGTTGAATAAGGGGTTGTATTGGTTTACAAACTTAGACTTGGATGGATAAGGAGTCTGTATTTTCCCATGGGTGAAGCCGTATTAAGTGTTGATGATCTCAAAACCTATTTTAGAGTGAAAGAGGGATTGGCCAAGGCGGTCGATGGCGTCTCATTCCAAATTCACCGGGGGGAGACCCTGGGGCTGGTGGGTGAGTCGGGCTGCGGCAAAACCGTTTCTTCGCTTTCCATTCTAAAGCTTCTTGAAATGCCGCCGGCTGAATTTCATTCCGGCAGCATCCTTTTCGAAGGACAAGATTTGCTCACTTTTTCGGAACAGCAGATGCGCAATCTCAGAGGCAAATCCATCTCGATGATTTTCCAGGAGCCCATGACATCGCTAAATCCGATGCTTTCCATTGGTTTTCAGGTCGGTGAAGTACTGATCAACCATGAAGGTTTAACCACCAGACAGGCACGCGCCCGCACGATTGAGCTTTTAGAAATGGTGGGGATCCCTTCTCCCGAAAAGCGGATAACCGAATACCCGCACCAGCTCAGCGGCGGTATGCGGCAGCGGGTCATGATCGCACTGGCGTTAGCTTGCAATCCCAAGGTGCTTATTGCAGACGAACCAACTACTGCCCTTGACGTGACGATCCAGGCCCAAATTCTGGAACTGATGATGGATCTCCGGGAGAATTTGGGAACCAGCATTTTGTTGATCACCCACGATCTCGGTGTCATTGCCGAAACCGCCCACCGGGTGGCTGTCATGTATGCCGGTAAAATTGTCGAAGAGTCTGATGTCGCAACGATCTTTAAAAATCCGCTTCACCCCTATACCCAAGGCCTTATGAAATCTATTCCGCGCATCGATGAGTCCGGCAGCACGCGCAGGCTGGCGGAGGTTCCGGGGATGGTTCCCAATTTGTATAATTTGCCGCCGGGGTGTTCATTTTTTGATCGTTGTCCGGTGGGAATCGAGAAATGTCGGGCGACCTGCGCCAAACTGGTGGCCTTCGATGGGGATCACTCGGTAAGATGTTGGGTAGCTCAGGATGGTTGAAGCTATTTGTATTCGAACCTTTGGTCGGTAAGGACGGTTCGAGATGTCGCAAACGCTGTTGGAAGTTGAAAACCTGAAAAAGCACTTCCCGATCAAACGCGGACTGTTTTCAAAAACCATCGGAAAGGTTTACGCGGTCGATGGCATCAGTTTAAGGATTCATCGCAAACAGACGTTGGGGCTGGTCGGAGAGAGCGGCTGCGGAAAAACAACGGCCGGCAAAACCATCCTGAAGCTCCTTGAGCCTACCGATGGCGCCATCAGCTACGGCGGCGAGGACATTACCCGCTACGATCGCCATGAAATGAAATCGTTCCGGCGCAAGATGCAGATCATCTTCCAGGATCCCTTTTCTTCTTTGAACCCCCGACATACGGTGTCTTCGATTATCGCTGCCCCATTGGAGATTCACCGGCTGGCCCGGGGCAAGGAAATCGAAGATCGCATCGTCGATCTGCTGAAAAAGGTTGGTTTGCCGTCCGAGTCGATGCGACGCTATCCCCATGAGTTCAGTGGCGGCCAGCGTCAGCGCATCGGCATTGCCCGCTCCCTGGCCGTAGAGCCCGAGCTCATCGTTGCCGATGAGCCTGTTTCCGCTCTGGATGTCTCGATTCAGGCCCAGATTCTAAATTTGTTGCAGGACCTCCAGGAGGATCTCGGCCTGGCCTATATCATCATTGCCCACGATCTGAGCGTGATTCGACATATTTCAAATCAAATAGCCGTCATGTACCTCGGTAGGATCGTGGAATTGGCGCCCAACGCAGAACTTTACACGAACCCGCTTCACCCTTATAGTGAAGCGCTTCTCTCGGCGGTGCCCATTCCCGACCCCGCCATCAAGAAAAAGCGCATAACACTGAAAGGGGACGTTCCATCGCCCATCGATCCGCCTGCCGGGTGTCGGTTCCACCCGCGCTGTCCTCACCGGTTTGATCCCTGTGATAAGGTGGAGCCCGAGTTAATTCAGGTGGGTGGTGACCATAGTGTCGCCTGTCATCTGAGGTTGGGAGAATAATATCTTGTTTAAATACATTGGCCGCAGATTGCTTCAAGCCATCCCCCTGCTCGTCGGTGTATCGATTCTGGCCTTTGCCATGATGCATCTGGCACCGGGCGGTCCCCTGGCAGTGTATACGCTCAATCCCACCATCACGGCCCAGGATATCGAGCGCATCAAAACCGTCTTCGGCCTCGACCAGCCCATTTACATCCAGTATGCCAAGTGGGCCTGGGGTATGTTTACCGGAGACTGGGGAAATACTTTTTTCGGCGGCCGACCGGTTTTTAACGTCATTATGGAAAGGGTCCCCGCTACATTCCTGTTGATGGGATCGGGCATGGCCGTCGCTGTTCTGCTCGGCATGTTCATCGGCATTCTGGGGGCATTCAAACGCTACTCGATATTCGACTATTTGGCCACCACCGGCGCCATGGTCGCTCTTTCCTTTCCGACCTTCTGGTTTGGGTTGATGGCCATCTTTATTTTCAGCTTGAAACTCGGCTGGCTGCCTTCCGGCGGTATGTACACCCTGGGCGGCGAAGAGGACATTCTGGACTTGCTGCGCCACATGATTTTACCCACCATGGTCCTGGCGCTGGTATTGGTGGCCCAGTGGAGTCGATACACGCGATCAAGTTTTTTAGAAGTCATTCATCAGGATTACATCCGTACCGCCAGATCCAAAGGATTGTCCGGAAGCAGAATCCTTTTCCGGCACGCTTACCCCAATGCGCTGGCACCGCTGATTGCCCTGGCGGGGGTTCAGTTGCCCTGGCTGTTCAGCGGGGCGCTGGTGACCGAAACCATTTTCGGCTGGCCCGGGATGGGGCGGCTTTTTGTGGACGCTTTGACGATGAAGGAATATCCGGTATTGATGGGAATGGTGATGGTAACCGCCATCGCGGTCATCCTTGGCAATCTTCTGGCAGACACCGTCAATGCCTTGCTAGATCCTCGGATCCGTGCTGACTGATAGAGGACATACGCCTCGTGATACGTATAAGCGGCGCCTCTGGTCAAAAAAACGGCCAGTCTGATTGTCGTAGAAACTTAAGGATTAAAATGGCAGCTGAAGAAATAAAGGGCGGCTTGATCGCGCGCGAAACAGCGAGCGAGTTTTATGAAAGCCAAACACACCGGATCTGGCGCCGATTTCTGCACCATCGATTGGCGGTGGCCGGCGGATGTGTCATCCTGGTTTTGTTTCTATCCACCATATTTGCCGCCCTTATTTCACCTCACGATCCCCTGGATCTGGACACCCAGCGGCGTTTTATCGCGCCCTTTACCGATTCCAACTACCTTCTCGGTACCGATGAGATGGGACGCGGCACGCTTACCCGCCTTATTTACGGCGGTCGTATCAGCCTTATCGTGGGGGTTACGGCCATGTTTGCCACCATCGTCACCGGCATGATCATTGGTCTATTGTCCGGCTATTACGGGGGCAGGGTTGACAATATATTGATGCGCTTTACCGACACGATGCTCTGCTTTCCCCAGGTTTTCCTGCTCCTGGTTCTGGCGGCATTCATTACGCCCACGGTCATTTCTATCGCCCTGATCATCGGATTCACCTCCTGGATGGAGGTTGCCCGGATTATCCGGGCCCAGATCCAGTACATCAAGGAACAGGACTTTGTGCAGGCCAGCTATGCCCTGGGCGCCTCAGGTTTCCGGATCATGTTTCGGGAGTTGTTGCCCAATGCAATGGCGCCGGTTTTGGTATCCGCCACCCTCAATGTTGCCAACGCGGTGCTGATGGAATCGTACATCAGTTTTTTGGGATACGGCATTCAACCGCCGCTTGCCAGCTGGGGCAACATGCTGACCGACGCCCAGGCGTATTTTGATTTGGCGCCCTGGCTGGCGATATTACCGGGAATGATGATTACACTGACGGTAATGAGTTTTAATTTTCTCGGCGACGGTCTCAGGGACGCCTTGGACCCGCGGCTGAGAATGTCAACTGGCTAACCGAGCGGGCGAGATCGCCCGTCGGCAACTCCCAATGTTGCAAAACCATTTGCAACGTTTGGGGAAAATTAACCATTTATTCGGAAAAGGAGGAAACATCATTATGAATCATGACAAAAAATTTGCTTTTGGGGGCAAGCGTTGGACAAGGTGTTTACTGACAGCCGTTATTCTATCGGTATTTGTCGGTGGTAGTTTTGTTTTTACCGATCAGCCGGTCTGGGCGGCCAAAAAAAGCGTCATTGTCGGCATGACCCAGGAGCCGGTCAACTTCAACCCCTTGCTGTACGTTAATTCAGGCACCGAAGAAGTCCCCGAGGCCTGTATGTTTGACGCACTCTGGGATATTAACGAGAAAGGAGAATTTGTGCCCAACCTGGCCGTCAAAGTCCCGACCCTGGAAAACGGCGGGATCTCCCAGGACGGCAAAGTATGGAAGATCGAGCTCAAGAACGGCATCAAGTGGCATGACGGTACGCCGTTTACGGCCAAAGATGTGGAATTCACCTATCAGACCATCATCAATCCCAAGCTGGCGATTCGCTCCCGCTCGGGATTTGACTTGATTTCGGAATTTAAAATTATCGATGACCACAATGTGGAGATCCATTTATCCAAACCGTTCGTGCCTTTTGCCTGGGCCTGGCAGAAAATGCATATCGTTCCGGCGCATATCCTGTCCAAAGAGGCCGACATCAATACGGCGCCGTTTAACACCCAACCGGTCGGCACCGGACCTTATAAACTCGTAAAACGGGTGGCCGGCAGCCACATGGTATATGAGCGCAATATGGATTACCACCGCGGTGCACCCGCCATCGAAACCGTGATCCACAAGTTCGTTCCCGACCAAACGGTTGCCTACACCCAGTTTAAAACCGGTGAAATCGATGTGTTCGGACTCCACGGGGTGCCGCCGGTAAGGTTCGAAGAGGCCCGTAAACTGCCCGGCAAGGATGCTCTCGAGACGCCGGCACCCTGGGTGGAGTTCATCTATTTCAACTGCGGCAAACCCCAGTTCCAGGAAAAAGTGGTCCGCCAGGCCCTCTATTTTGCCGTCGATAAAGAGAAATGGATCAAGGACATTTACTATGGCCTGCCGCCCCGGACCCTGTCCTATCTACACCCCAACCACTGGGCCTACAACCAAAACCTCAAGGATCCCGGCTACAACCTGGAAAAAGCGGCGGCCATGCTTGACGATGCCGGTTGGAAAAAAGGAGCTGACGGGATTCGGGAAAAGAATGGTGTCAAGCTCGCATTCACCATGTCCACCACCGCCGGATCCAAGGCCAGGGAACAGGCCCAGGCCATGATCCAGGCCAACTGGAAGGAGATCGGGGTGGCCATGGAAATTAAAAATATGCCGGCCTCGGTGGTCTGGGGGGAATACACCACCCAAAGCCAGTTCGATACCTTGATGGTCGGCTGGGAACCGACCGTGGGGATGGATCCCGACTATACCGCCCGCTGCCATTCCAAACAGATCCCGGCCAAGTACGGCACCGGATCGAACTACGTCCAGTATGAAAACCCTGAACTCGATAAACTGTTGGAAGAAGGTGTCCTCATATCCGACATGGAAAAGCGTAAAGCGGTTTATCAACAAATCCAGGATATATTACACGAAGATGTCCCCTTTGCACCGATTTTTGCCTACATGTTTATGTACGGCAAAAATTCAGCGCTGAAAGGCTATAAAATAAATCCTTATGTTACCGATATTACCTGGAATATCCAGGAGTGGCGTTGGGAATGATGTAAGCGGCGGGATCGATCAAAAAGAGAATATCGAATATCGAATCATGAATGTCGAATGTCGAAGGAATGTATTCTGACAATTATAAAGACCTGCACACGGCTGAGCTGAGCGAAACCACCCTTTGAGATTCTGAGGTTCGATATTCGTTATTCTGCGGTTCGCTTTTAAACCGAACCCAAACCAGCGAAGTGGCAGATTTGATGCATGTGTGGCTTTCGATCTGCAGAGTCTCAAATGAGCGCCGCCTCTGACCGCGAGCGTCCAGTCTGATCGGAAAAGAAACTTTTTGAACTTGGTTCCGAAATCGGTCGCTGTTGGGTTTCGCATTTGGCAATAATACCGGTAACATGTAGGTTGGATTGAGTGCAACGAAATCCGACAAAGCCTGGAGTAGGTTTAATCCAACCTACGAAATGCAAAGGGACAGAGGATAGAACCAACTCCAACTTTTTGAAATAAAGTTTCACACAAGGCCACCTCCTTTTTCAATTTCTATTTGAGGCTGATTCATGATTCGCAAAACAGAAACACTGGTCATCGGCGGCGGTGCCATCGGCATTTGTTGTGCATACTATCTCCATGCGCTTGGCAAAAATGTCACCGTGGTTGAAAAAGACGAGATTTGTTCGGGCAGCTCTTATGGCAATGCCGGCCTGGTCGTCCCCAGTTACAGCATGCCCCTGGCGGCGCCGGGGGTGATTTCCCAGGGTCTCAAATGGATGCTCAACCCGGAAAGCCCCTTTTACATCAAACCCCGTTTTCAACGCAATTTTTTTATCTGGATATGGAAGTTTCACAAAGCCTGCAATCAAGATTACCTAAAAAAATCTATCCCGGTCTTACGCGATCTCAGTCTTGCCAGCCTTAAGTTGTTTGACGAGCTGGCAATGCTCGAAGGAATCGATTTCAGTTTTGAAAAAAAGGGTATCATAGAAATTTTTAACACTGATAAGGGTTTTGAGAAGGGCGTTAAAGATGCGCGGCGCTTGCAAGAATACGGTATTGAACACAACATATTGGAAAATGACGAATTTATGAAATACACTCAGGGCATGCGAACCGCCGCAGTGGGCGGCATCTTTTTTCCCGGTGATGCTCATCTTGTCCCCGACCAATTCGTTCGTCAAATAGCCAAGCATATTGAAAACAAAGGGGTACAGCTGCTAACTTCAACTGAGGTTCTCGGATTTGAAACCTCAGGTCGTAGGGTGACAACGGTTAAAACCACACGAGGTGACATATTCGTTGAAGAAGTCGTTCTGGCCGGTGGCTCCTGGACTTCGGAGATGGCACACGAGTTGAATATCGAGGTATTGATGGCGCCTGCAAAAGGCTACAGTCTTACCTACAAAAGACCACCCAAGATTCCTTCCATACCACTAGCTATGGCGGAAGCGAAAGTTGTATTGACTCCCACGTCGGATTGGTTGCGTGTTGCCGGCACCCTTGAGCTGTCAGGGTTCGACATGTCGATTAACAAACGACGGTTGCATGCGATCCTCGAGGCCGTATCCACATACTTTCCGGATTTTGACACGGATACACTTGAGTTGATTGAAATATGGCGCGGTTTGCGGCCCTGTTCGCCCGATGGGCTGCCCTATATTGGAAGACCCCGGCACTATGACAACCTCATCATTTCAACCGGCCACGGCATGCTGGGCATTTCATTGGCGCCCATAACCGGCAAAATTGTCGCCCAGCTTGCATCCG